>JAGQPC010000547.1 GCA_020426925.1 Planctomycetales bacterium
AGATCCCGGCCTATTGGCGGATTTTCGTGACAAGTTTGGAGACGTGTTTGCAGAGCAGTTTACGGCTAACGCAACGCAGTCCTTGTATTTGACAAACAATTCGAGCTTCAACGCTACGGTAGAGCGATCGCCTCTTATCGAACAATTACGCGGCGATGCGGACTCAACTGAATCTGCACGGCACGCGTTTTTGGCTACGTTTGGACGAGAACCCGATCAACCAGAACTTACAGCGATCGCCGAATTCTTGAAGTCAGACGATCCAGCAGGCGATCGCGTGACTTCGCTTGTGTGGGCATTGATCACAAGTGCCGAATTCCGATTCAACCATTAAGAACAGTCACCGCGTAAATCATGTCGAACGAAAACTGCGGAAGTCCTGATCACGAGTTTCACCGGCGGCTCTTTTTGCAAGGGTCGACGGCTGCGAGCGTGGCGTCCGTTCTGAGTTTCACCAGCTTGTTTAGTTCGCCAGCATTTGCGGAACAGGCAAAGAAAACTCAAAAGCACTGTATCCTCTTGTGGCTCTGCGGTGCTCCCAGTCAGTTCGAAACGTGGGACCCAAAACCAGGACGGCCAACGAGTGGCCCGTTCGGAGCAATACCGACCAGCCTGCCGGGAATTCACTTCAGCCAGTTGATGCCAAAGTGCGCGTCGATCGCTCACAAACTTTCCATCGTTCGTTCGATGAAGACCAGTCAGAGCGAACACTTTCAGGCAATCGATCTGCTCAATCGAGGTGAAGGGCCGCGGCCGCCATTCGTCCGACCAACGTTAGGATCTGTACTTGGCCAGCAGTTGGGCCAGTTAGACAGCCCGATTCCAAACTTTGTGTTGTTCGATCCGTGTCCTGAAGGCAATGAATACAAACGCTTCAAAGCAGGCAACTGGGCAGGATGGCTGGGCGCCGAATACGGGCCGGTTCGAGTTGGCGGAGAATACAAAATCGAAAACATCATCAAGCCGGAATCGATTCCCGACACCGACTATGAAGACCGGAACGCACTGCGTCGATTTCTTAGCAAGAAATTCGAAAACGACAACAAGAGCCAAGCGGCTTCCAGTTACAACGCCGCGTTTGAGCGAGTAAACGGCTTGATGAGCTGCGCGCCACTTTTTGATCTCGATCGTTTACCTAAGGAAGACCGGGAACGATATGGTCCCGGAATATTTGGTTTGAACACTCTGCAGGCTCGGCACCTTGTCGAAAACGGAGCGCCATTCGTGATGGTCAGCAACGGCATGCCGTGGGATTGCCACGTGTTCAACCACGAGACGCACCAGATGCTTGTGCCAGAATTGGATAACGTGCTCTTTCAGCTTGTGAACGATCTGGACGAGCGGGGCATGTCGGAAAACACGCTGGTAATTGCGATGGGCGAGTTTGGCCGAACGCCGTGGCTGAATGTTGCCCGGGGCCGCGATCACTATCCGAATGCGTGGAGCATGTGCATGGCCGGCTGCGGAATAAAGCCGGGCATCGTGTTTGGCGGCACGGACGCAGACGGAATCGATGTCGCCGAAAATCCTGTTGACCAGCGAAATCTGTTTGCGACGATTTTCACTGCTCTGGGAATTGACCCACACACTTACTGGGATCTGCCTGGTTTCCCCGACTTCTTTTTTGTGGAAGAAGACGCCGAACCGATCGCAGAAGTCCTCGCCTGAACAAGACTGCAATGTCCACAGCGCAAACGAAACCGAAGACAAAAAGAATAGCCCGGCATTCTCTGCCGACCGGTATTTTGGGAGTCGAGCCTGCCGATGATCCCAACTACGTTTTCGCCGCATGTGTCGATGGCGTATACCGGACGAACGTGGAAACTGGCGATTCGAAAAAGCTCTACACGCACGATAGTTACGCCTCGAATGTGCTTTTGCACCGTGAATCTAAGACGCTGATTTCGTCCGGCTATGACGGCCACATTAAGTGGTTTGATTTACAGAAGCAGACGGTGATTCGCGACGTTGCCGCACATTCATTTTGGTCGTGGGACATGGCGATCTCACCCGATGGAACAAAGATCGCGAGTGTCACGGGCCAGTATTTGGCCGGCGGTGAACGGTATGAGCCTCGGGAGCAATCCGAGCCGTGTGTGAAAGTGTTTGACGCGAAAACCGGTGATGAATTGGTCGCTTTACCACACGTTCCTTCGGTGCAAGCGGTCGCAATAAGCCGAGACAGCCGGTTCGTCGCGGCGGCAAACATCATGGGCGAAATCCGAATTTGGAACATCGACTCGGGTGACTTGGAGAGCAAATGGATGACTCCTGATTTCACGAGCTGGGGAATCATCAAGAGTCACTGCTACATCGGAGGCATATTCGCGCTGGAGTTCACGCCGGACGGCGAGCATCTGCTGGCAGCCGGCATGGGGCCGATGCGAGATCCGATGGCTGGGAACGGCCGGCAGCTTTGGCAGCGATTTGCGTTTTTGGAAGAGCCTGTCCGCAAAGTCGACGAAACAAAAAAAGATCAAGCAGGTGAGGGGTTGATGGAAACCCTCGCGTCCAGCCCGTCCAACGAGTACTTCTTGATGGGCGGCCGATTGCGCGGCGGCAAATGGAATGCAGCTATTTTTGATGCTGAGTCCGGCGACAATTTGCATTCGATCGACACGCAATGCCGCATGACCGATGCTTTCTTTACATCTGACGGGAACCGTCTTGTGACAGTTGGCTGCAAGAGACAGCCAGAGCCAAAGAACGGTAAGTTTGGTCCTTGGGGCACGCTAGAAATTCACGATATAGAATCGGCGTGATACTTAGATCTAACGTCTGGAAAGCAAAATCAATCATCTTCGTGGTCTTGAAGGATTGAAACCTTTTGCCAGATTTTGCGTGATAGGCCGGTACAGAGCTCCTCAACTTCGTTGACGGATGCAATGGCTACTGAATCGTTGAAGTCTTGGATGTACAACGCGGCGATCTTTCCCGTGAGCGATAGCATTTCGCTGCAATAGTCCAAATAGCGACGCAGCTCAAATCGAGTCATTGTGTGCTTTGGCGAAGATCCCGTGCTGCTGAACTTCTTGTTCATGATTCGTTCGGGATCTTTCGTGAGTTGGTGCATGTCGATAATGTGCGCGATCGATCGGAGTTCATGAATCGACGTCAACGCGCGACCTCGTTTGTATCGCGTTTCCAGCGAAATCAGAAAAAACATCGCGGCGCCGATGAGCACGATGTCATTGATGCCGGCTTCCAAGATTTGGATGAACTCGGCCAACCCAATTCTCATTGGTCCCCCCTGAGCGGCTTCGTCAATGACAATAATGGTTCCGATCGACACTGCGACAATTAGCAGCGAGAACGCCCAGCACAATACTCTTAGCCAACGAACAGGTTGTCCGAACCAAATCGTTTTTTGCTCCGCAACCTTCGCGATTTCGAGCAGGTGCCCGCAAACTTTGCTGAGCCCCGAATTGGGGAATCGTTCGCCAATTCGCGTTTGAAGAATTGCGATCGTTTCCACAATGCGGTCAGGTTGAAGGTAGTGCATGGCGTCAATTTCCATCTGCAGTTGCCACGATCATGCGACTTTGAGCGTATCGCGAATAGGAAATGGTACCTTTTGTTTCGGGAGATCGTAGAGGTTAGGGCTCTACCTTCACGGGCGTTCGACCGCTGACTCGTCAATCGATCGGCATTTTCGGCGAAACCTGAAGATCGCTATGTTCCCGACGACGATCCCAACTAATCCACTCAGATAGCTGCAGTTATGCATCACGCCGGCGCGAAGGAACGCAACGTCGTCGTCCATCTCGTTTCCATATCGAACAATCTGCCCGGCCAATTCAGTGTCAACTACGAAGTAGGCCGTGATCAAAGCCACTATGCCAATCACAAACGTCGTGAACGCAACGACAGTGAACGCCCAGAGCAGTCCACGGAAATAGTTGCGGCTGCCCGGTAGCGTCAACGCTGCAGGAATCAGAAACGGACCGATGACCAGCCCCATCCACCATGCCGCGCGGCCTCCGACGATTGCCGCGCCGACTCGATTCGGGACGACCGGAGCAATCGAAAACTGATGAAACTTGAACCGAGTGAAGTACTCCGGCGAGACCGTGTACG
>JAGQPC010000548.1 GCA_020426925.1 Planctomycetales bacterium
CCGCCCATGCCGCCGCCCATGCCGCCCATCATGCCGCCGCCCATCATGCCTCCCATCATGCCGCCACCCATCGATTGGATCGGCAGAACGAGGTCAGCAACTGGGTAAACTTTGGTGACAAGCTTGCCAGCAGCCTTGTCTGGTGTGGTGATTTGAAGGTAACCGTCTTCAACGACGTACGTTAGATTATGTTGGCTTAGAATCAACTTCAGTGCGGACTTGAGGCTCATCCCCGAAAGCGTACGATCGGTGATCCCTACGTCACTGTTGACGCCAAGCTCGTCGAGCGCTGTGGTGTCCAGCTCGATGTTGATTTCGTGCAGTTCTTTCAGATAGTCCACTGCGTCCTGCAAGGTTGAACCGACGAAATCGACTCGCGTTGGTTCGTTCAACTCGTCAAGAATTTTTTGTTGAGTTGTGCCTGTGTCGGCAAAGTCGACTTGAGCGTACTTTTTACGGCGATGCGTGAGGTCGATCCACTTTTCTGCTTCGGGATAGACCAGCGGAGGTTCATCCGGGAATGGTTGGAACGAAACTTCGACTTGATAAAGCGTGTCGAGCACAGCTTGTTGGCGATCTCTTCGAAGCGCCACCATGCGTTCGTACGATGCGACGGCTCGACCTTTTTCGAATGCCGATCCGATTTCCGTGTTAGGTTTTTCGTCACGTATTCGGTCGCCGACATCAACAGCTTCTGGATAGCGGCGTTCGTCTAATCGTGAATTGAATTGCTCAACGTAGGACTGAAGAATTTCGTCTTGACGTTTGGCAAGATCCAGCTGACGAGCGCGTTCTCGCGAATTTGCTACCTGTTCACGTTGCAGTTCGTCTCGTTTGTCCTTTTCCAATTTCGCCTGGCCACCTTGTCGAACGGATGTTTCCAGTCGGTTCAGCAATTGCGAACGAACCGAAGCGTCCAAATCTGGCACTTGTCGTACCGATTCGATCAGGGCCTTCAGATCGACAATCGCTTGGTCCGGATTGCTTCGCATGATTTCCTGAGCGTCGCTGATCCCTTGATTCACTTCGGTCTTCACGATCGTCTCCGTAATACGTCGACGTTGAACTTCGTCGCGAAGTACACCGCCGTCGTCGCCGCCAACTTCTGCCGAATCGACGAAGTCCCCGTCTACAGCAGGCAGTGGCTCAATGTCGTCGTCACCAAGGCTGATGGAGTCATCATCACCGATCGTGATTTGTGTATTTCGCGTGATGGTATCTCTCTTGGCTGTATCGAGCTTCGATTCCGGTTCCGATTCTGTGGCAGCTTCCTTCAGCGATTCCGCCATCGGTGCCGCTGGGTCATTGCGAATTGCTTCTTCCGCCAGCAATTTCGCGCCCTCTTTGTTTCCGACGGACAACGCTTGTGCGCTTAACTGAGTCAGCGTTTGAGCGTTTGCTGCAACGATTCGGCGAACCTGGTCGAGTCCAGCCATGCCGACGGTCGCCAAGCTCGCACCATCATTTTTTCGTGCGTTGCTGACCAAAGTCGGAAGAAAACCGTAGTCTTCGTTTGGATTGGCGATGATGTTCCAAGCCAGCTTGACTTCCGTTCCGTTTGCTTTGCCGGTGAGCGTGACCGATTCCGGAGCGTCGCCCGAAAGTTTGCCGACAATCACGCTGTCGCGGTCGGCTCGTAGAGGAACCATCGCGGGATAGGCTTCGCCGAACTTCGTAACGTTGGAAGCAGTTGGCCAAAGCACAGCCACGCGAGCGGCATTTGCCAAAACAGAGCCCGCCTGCTGCCCGGTTACGCTTTCGGCGTCGATGTAGAGTTGCCCGCCGGTATTGTTTGCGAGTGCGGCCAAAAATTCGATGTCGCGTTCTGGTCCAATCGCGTAGCTTGAAACCGACACGCGATTCGCGGACAGCGTTTGAACGAGCTCTTTCATTTGAGCAACGGATGCAAAGTCAGCTCGACTTGCGCCATCACCGATGTAAACGATTCGTCGAGCAACCGTGTGGTCTCGATCGAATTTGCTTACGGCTTCTTTGAGTCCCGCAACGAGATCCGTCGAGCCCAAAGGAACTCGGCGAACGAGTTTGCCGAACGCTTTCTTCAAGCTCTTGCTGTTCGCAGTGACGAAGCCATCTGTCATTGGCTTCACTTTGAGATCGACCGCAGCCAAGTGAACGCGGTCGGTGCTGGTCAAACCGTTGATCAGAGTTCTCGCTGCCTCAAGCGAGTCGTCTCGATAAGCACCGATTTGACTGGCGGATGTGTCGACCAAAATCAAAACATCGTGCGAGGTTGCCGATGGCAACGTTTGATTTGGTTGAAGACTTAGTGCGTAGTAATTGTCTCCAGTCGCATCAGCGTACGTCAGCATATTTGCTGAGTCCGCTGCGTTTGCCACGGCAGCGATCATGAAGACACTAAACACTGCAAAACGAATACGACAGTGCAAAGTCATATCAACAACTCCGTCGATAATTGGGTGGGGGCTGGCCTCTGTTCCAAATGCGTTTGAACCCGCGAAGCCCGTTGGATACGAGCTAAGAAAGGTAGACAAAGCAGCCAACTTTGCCTGCGTTCATTGTATTTACTCCGCCAAGCAAACGCCACCAAGAATCGCACTTTCTGGTAGCACTAGCAGCATCCGCAGCGGTCTACCAAAGTAAAACGTGGCAGAGTGATCGCGCAAACCCCTAAAATTGCTATGTTGCGAAACGAGTGCGATTTGTAAACAGTTGTTGATCTGTGCAATAAATATCGCTTAGCGCCTGGGCGAAATCGCGGTCAGAATGGGCCAAGCCGGCGCAATTTTGCAGTCAAATTAGCTTTCGCGAGCCAGGGGATCGCGTGGGGTATCGCTCAATTGGACAATTCGTCAAGAATTGTTGATTCGATCACAAACGGCGTGTTGTGTTCGGCGATGCAGAGTCGACAATCTACGCCGTATCTCAAATACGCAAACAACTACCTACAAAAGGAGCTTTCAAAATTGAATACGTCAGACCAACCAAATCGGCGCACTTTTTCTCGTACGGTCGTTGCTGCTGGAGCCGGTCTAGGCCTGTCCGCGCTGGCAGGAACTGCTCAAGCAGCCGACAAGTTGTTTGAAATCTCGCTGGCGGAGTGGTCGCTTCACAAGGCGTTGTTCGCCGGCAAGATGAAGCACATCGATTTCGCCGAGCACACCAAAAAAGAATACGGCATCACTGCGGTCGAACTCGTCAACCAGTTTTTCAAAGACAAAGCAGAAGACAAGGCGTACATTGCCGACCTGAAAAAACGTTCGGCAGACAATGGCGTCACCAACGTTCTGATCATGTGCGATGGTGAAGGCAATCTGGGCGATGCAAACCTGGCGAAGCGAGCGAAGGCAGTCGAAAACCATTTCAAGTGGGTGACGGCAGCCAAGGAACTCGGATGCCACTCCATTCGCGTGAACGCAGCGAGCAGCGGTTCGTACGATGATCAAATTCATCGAGCCGCGGACGGCTTGCGTGCTCTGACCGAATTCGCTGCTGAGCACGAGATCAACGTCATCGTAGAAAACCACGGTGGCCTTTCGTCGAACGGCGCTTGGTTGGCAGCCGTGATTGAAAAAGTTTCACACGATCGCTGCGGCACATTGCCAGACTTCGGAAACTTCCGAGTAAGCAATGACGAAATGTACAACCGATACAAAGGCGTGATGGAATTGATGCCGTATGCCAAAGCGGTTAGTGCAAAATCGCACGACTTCAACGACAAGGGCGACGAAATTCACACCGACTATTTGCGTATGATGAAAATCGTTCTTGCCGCTGGCTATCGAGGATTCGTAGGCATCGAATACGAAGGCAGCAAGCTGAGCGAAGGCGACGGAATCTTGGCAACGAAGCGATTGCTCGAACGAGTCCGAGAGCAACTGAGCGCGTAGCGTCTCAGTGCGTAGAATCTATTTGTGAGTCAGTAGTATCTAAATCCAATCGTTTAACCCGATGCCAAATGCGAGGCTTTTGAGAATCGTGCGACATGCCTCGCATTCGGCACCGGGTTAAACGAGTTCTTCGACGCAATTCCGCGTTTCGTCTGCAGGTGCATCGCCCAATGGTCCATACGCCGGACGATACAATTGTGGCAATCGCATCGGCGCCCGGCGGTGCTGCTCGCGGCATCATTCGCATCAGCGGGCCAGAAACGCTAGTTTGCGTGAAGCAGTGTTTCGAGACGACCGACCCGCTGAACATACGTACTGCCAATAGCGTGAAAGGCCGCCTGACTCTGTCTGGAAATCTTCCTGCCATCGAAGCGAGGCTTTACCTCTGGCCAACGGACAAGAGTTTTACGGCTCAGCCAACGGCGGAGTTTCATACGCTAGGTTCGCAGCCGCTACTGGAATCCGCGGTCCAGAGCATCTGTGCTAACAACGCGCGTTTGGCGGAGCCGGGAGAATTCACGATGCGTGCATTCCTGGCCGGTCGCATCGATTTGCCTCAAGCCGAAGCGGTACTGGGTGTCATCAATGCAAATAGTAAAAGACAGCTTGAAACCGCACTGCATCAGCTGTCGGGTGGACTGTCGGGGCCGCTGAACGAGTTGCGTGATCGCATGTTGAACTTGCTGGCGGACCTCGAGGCCGGGCTGGATTTTGTTGACGAAGACATCGAATTCGTAACTACGGAGCAGCTCGCAGCTGGACTAGAGGACGCAGTTCAGCAGGTCGGACAGCTTTGCAAGCAAATCGAAAGTCGCTCTGACACTCAGCAGATTCCTCGTGCTGTTCTGCATGGTCGGCCTAACGTCGGGAAGAGCACTTTGTGGAATGCAATCGGCAACGACAGCAGCAAACCAGCAATTGATGCCATAGTGTCTGATGTTGCAGGCACAACGCGAGACTACCTTTCGAAGGCAGTAGAAATTGAAGGACTGCGTTGTGAATTAGTCGACACAGCAGGTGTAGAACAGGCTAGGCAGCCGACCTCGGTTGACGGCGCAGCACAAGCAATGACTCAAGCTGCAAATGCCGGCGCGGACTTAGTGCTGTATTGCTTGGAATCGACGTTGTCGCTCAACGAGTGGGAGCTCAATTACTTATCGCACTCGCACACGTCGCCAGTTCCCATGATTGTCGTGCTGACAAAGATTGATGCCGCTAGCGACGAAGACGTTGTCGAGTTGCAGCGCAGTATTCACTGTCACGCTAACGCCACACAAGTGATAGCAACGAGTACCTCGACTCGGGCAGGAATCAAGGAACTGTGTGTCGCGATTCGAGCACAGCTCGACAGCCACTTGTCCACCGAAGGCCGAGCACTAGCATCCACAGCGACGCGTTGCAAAGACAGCTTACGCCTCGCAGAAGAGTCTCTGAGCCGGGCACGCGAACTTAACGCCGTTGCTGCTGGCGAAGAGCTGGTCGCTGCCGAGCTTAGGCTGGCTCTGAACGAACTCGGCAAGGTTGCTGGCGCCGTCTACACCGACGATGTTCTTGACCGCATCTTCAGCCGATTCTGCATTGGCAAGTAGCTTTGATTGGCATAGACGCGTTTGACGAATTCTGCCAGACTCCGCCGCTTCCAATCGATACATGTTCGCAAAATGACTGTTGCGTGCGATGAACCGGAAATTGAAACCAATAACGTTTTTGCTCGCGGCCTGTGTTTGCTCGTTTGCGGGCTGTGCCAAGTTCCGCAGCGAATCAGCGGGCCGTAGTCTTGGCTCGTGGCCATCGAACTTGAGGCAGGTTGATCCGTCTGTAAATGCGGCTGGACTCGACCCACGAGCCCGTGACATCGAACGCAGTCTTGGTGTCGAGTAGGCTGCCAAACTACGTGTCGAGCGGTAGCACTCTGTTTGCAAGCGACACGTTGCGTCGCTGTTCTGCACTGCGTTTTGCGAGTGCTGGATCTCAATGAGCGTTTATCCTTGCTTCCAACTGTTTCAAAGAAACAATTGTGACGTCTGAACGCAAGACCGCTGCATGCTCGCGCAGGTGAGGACAGCATAGAGCCGTGAATCATGGCTGGCATAAGCAACGATTCGCGCCCCGGTTCTTTCGATTGCGCCGGTCGAACGATTCAGAAGAGGGACCTTTCCGCCGAAACTTCAACTAACGCCAACACAGGTTACGTGTTGGCCGCTCAGTGGCCGATAGTCACCGTAAGAAGACATACGCGGCAGCAACACGGATGTGCTTTCAATAGCTGCGTTCTACGGATCGGGAGGTTTTGGACGTGTCGGACGATATCAATGTAATGGCGTTAATGAAGGGGGACGAACGGTACGTTTTCCTGTTTGACGACGCTAATCGATCTCAGGTGCTGCGGACATTGGGCCGCTATGCCTCAAGTCCCGATCTAAGCTTCAGCTGGTATGACGCTGCTGTTTTGAGCCAAAAAGTTCGCAAAGGTCCCGGCGCGCGAAGTGTCGAGACAAACCGCTTGTTCATCACAGAAACAGTGGATAACTACAACGACGACACGATTGACCCTTAGTTCTTCATTGATCGTGATAGCACGGCAATCACTTCTATGAAAAGTGCGATCGCTCGCTTCCTGCGGTATTTGGTGGTTGAGCGAAACGCGTCTGAACTGACGGTGAAAAGCTATCGCGAAGATATGCTTGCACTGCAGGATTATCTGGAAGAAGCAGAAGGACGAATCCCTTCGCCTGCGCAAGTTTCCACGTTTGATCTTCGTGGCTACGTCGCGGCCATGCACGACGCAGGGTACGCGAAAACGACGATATCTAGACGCCTCGCGTCGATGCGCAGCTTCTTTCGGTTCGCGATGCGCGAAGGTCTATGCGAAAACAATCCGGCCAAGCCTCTACGAAACCCTCGCCCTTCACGGAAGCTGCCTCATTTTTTGACGACAAAGGAGTTGGCGAAACTGCTGGCCGCTCCTGACCCTGCGGAACGTAGTGGTTTGCGAGACCGTGCTATCTTGGAAACGATGTATTCGGCCGGCCTGCGGATCAGCGAAACTGTGGGACTCAACGACGGCGATCTGGATATGGAAGAATCGCTCCTGCGAGTTCGTGGTAAGGGCCGCCGAGAACGATTGGCTCCGATCGGATCGTTCGCAAAAAATGCAATTGAAGACTGGCGAGCCGTTCGCCGGTTGTCTCCAAAGGAAGCGACGGGGCTCGATGCTCCAGTATTCTTGAACAAATTTGGTCGGCGAATCACAACTCGCAGCGTGGCGAGGATGCTGGAAAAACACTTGAAGATCACCGGGCTTGACCTTCGCACATCGCCTCATTCATTGCGTCATAGCTTCGCGACCCATCTTCTGGATCACGGAGCTGATATTCGCAGCGTCCAGGAATTACTCGGCCACAAGAGTTTGGCGACGACTCAGATCTACACTCATGTGAGCACGGTTGGATTGCGTGAAGCCTACGAAAAAGCGCATCCTCGCGCAAAGGCGACTGTGAGCTAGATCGCGGCAGTTGCTTTTTTGCCTGTACGACGGACTTCTGGTCCGCCGAATCACGTAGCCGACGGAGTGGAAGTCCGTCGTACTATCAAGGAACGTATGTTTCTAAAGTCGACTTCAGTACTCTCAGGTCTGCAGACGCTGCGTTTCGTTTCTTGACGAATAGCAATATTTCGTCTTCGTCTGCAATAATAGCAGTTTGAAAACGAATGGCCAAAATCGTATGAGCGTTTGGACTTTTTGAATTGGACTTGTCAGGGACTGCGTCACGTGCTTATTCCCAATTTTTCGATCAAGTGGTTGTTGGGGCTAACCACGACTGCCGCTTTTTTCTTTTTGCTTGTGAACCTGGCACGT
>JAGQPC010000549.1 GCA_020426925.1 Planctomycetales bacterium
GGCGGGAAACCTGAACATTTTGATCTACGGCATCGACTCCGAATCATTGATGATCCAGATCCCGCAAATCGCCGTTTCCACGGGCAGCGCTTGTTCCGCAGAGAATCATGAGCCGAGTCACGTGTTGCTCGCGACCGGACGCAGCGAAGATGAAGCTCGAAGCAGTCTGAGATTTGGGGTCGGACGATTTAATACGATGCAAGAAATCGAAATCGCCGTGTCTCAAATCTCTCAAGCCGTCACGAAACTGCGCCGACTCGCATAGTTCGCACCGCCACACTTGCGTTTTTCCACAATTGCCAGAAACGTGGCCAGTAGCAGGATGGACGGCCGATTAGGGCGGACTATGCAGGTGGTCGCTGATTCCTTTGCTTGGTGGTCGTGCTTCTGTATGTCACTGGTCAATATGTGCAAGATTCGTTTTCAGCATCACGCGAAAGCAGAACGAATTCGATCGACGATTCCATTATCTCGTGCCGCTGCACCTCGCAGATTGAAAACGCTGGACGCGAGGTACCGATTTCGCCATTGCGGTGAAATATGATAAAAGTCCTCAAGCACTGCAGAGCTGAACTTGTAATCGTGCGAATCATTGCCCTTAAGGAAAACAAGATGCCGAGCTTGTTCGATCATCCGTTCCGCCGAATCGGTGTTGGCCAAAAATGCTAGTGCCTGTTCAGCGGCTTTGGGGGTGTCGTTGCCGATCAGCTGGAAGATTTCTTCCACAGACGCCGACTGCTTGTCTCCAGCCTCAAGCGCCAAGATCGAACGGTCGTTAACATTGCCGCGACCAGCCATCGCGTCTCGGAACATCGTAATGAACGCTGCGTTCTGAAGCAGAACCAACTTTCGTGTTGTGTCATCGGCCGCCATGCGATAGGCAAACCAGAATGCGTTCGTTGTCGTCATCGCGTGCAGTGCCACGATTCCAGGCTGCCGCATCAACAGTTCACCTGCCGCAAGGAACAGAGCGTCGTAGATCGACTGCGGCGAAATCTCCGCGTTCAGCAATTCGACAACTTGGTCGCTGGCATCGTCCGCCGTTCCGGTCCGGAGCGTCCCCAGCAGGTCGCGCGTTGCATTGTCGTCGAGCTTGCCAGTCGTCCAAAACTTTCGAATCTTCGTCGCTCGTTCCTGATTCCGCCGCCACGATCGATCGGCATCCAAGTCGCTGGTTGCTGGGTTGGGCTGCCCTTCGTGATTTTGTAATGCGTACGTGAGTGACCGCAACACGGGCTCGGCATGCTGCCATCCGATCGTCTGCAGCGTTCGATAGCTGTTGGCAACAAAAATCGCTTTGTGTCCGATACTGCGGAAGTCACGGATTCCGTAACGGGCAAATAGTTCAAAGATTTCATTCGCACCGGCCGAACGGCAGAGCCCCGCAATGGCAACGTCAGCTTTCTCTTCATCCCACTGATCCATCGCCTCGGTGAATTGGCCTCGAGCAGTCCGACTGTCCGGCACGAGCGTCTCGTTGACAGGGGCCATTGTCCAGTTGCCTTCTCGAACGTCTTGGGCTTGCGAACCTTTGAAGTTGTCGAGCGCCCAAAAAATCGGCAGCCAGCGATCCTCATTCCGAGACGCCACGCTGGCGATGTGCGCCGAATTCACAACCAGCACGGCATGGAATTTGAACCCAACGGCGGGCCGAGGCTGGACGTTTCGAACACCGGCGAGCAACAGCGCAGCCAGGAGTTTTTGGTAGCTTAATCCGGACTGTACTCGTCGAGCGATTTCTTCGATGAGCTTGTCGCGCGATGTGTCTTCAATCAGTCGAACGAGCGGCTCGATGTTGTCGCTGAATTGGACGATATCTGATGCGATTTTCGTTTCCTCAGCAGTTACCGGTCGAAGTCCCAGCCCAGCCAAACCACAAGCGGGCACACTCTTTAGAAATGATCTACGCGTCGACATTGTTTGTGATTCCTTTTTATAGCGACTCGCAACTGCATTCACCGAACTGCCAGCGCTATGTCAGCGATTAAATTTGAAGGCCCATCTTTCGACCACCGTTTATCGGGCGAGAGGTATGTTACCAGTTCGCAACTGAAATTGCTCAAGGATCTGGCGGGGTTATTTAAGTCGCTGGAGATTTGTCAGGGGCTGGCAGGGCCACAATTACGCGTCGTGGCGACTTTCCGTCAGCGTGGAGAATAGTGATGGACGCAAGCCAATGATAGGAAAATCATGGTGGTTCTTGATCACTGCAAAGTTATTCGCGGCGCAGATGGCAATCACGGGTGAAGTCCCGCTCTGGAAAGTCACCGAAGCCTGCAAACGCGGTCGGCCGTTATCATCCAGAGCGGGGCGTTTTCTTTCGGTGGCTCTCTTTGTGTCATGAACATTTTGCGATTGGCACAACGCTCATGGGTGGCTGGTGGTCGAGAGGATGCGAGCTCCCCAGCGTCGTTCGTCAGCGTGCTTACCAATGGTGCCCAACGCTATGACGGTGGTAATGATACCGAGGAGCGGGACGGCCTGTGCCGATGTAGATGCTTGCTCGCGGAGGCGCGTACCGAGGCACAACGTATTCGCGGCGAACGATGACCGGTGACGGCACAACTTCGCGGACGATCGTTCGCGTTTGCGGCTGGACAGTACCGGCGATCGGTGCTCGTTGCATCGCGTCGATAACGGCTTCTGTTACGCCTTGTTGGTGCAACGAAATGATATCTCGAGTTTCCAACCGGCGAGCAACACCGCGCGAATTAATGTGATTGATAATCAGCCCGTCTCCGACACCACTGCGAGCCATTTGAACGACTTCGGCCGACGAGACAGCGGCTTGCAGCTGTACTTGTTGCTGCTGATAGGCCTGCTGGCGATAGTAGTTTTCTCGCGCGATGGCGTCATCTTGAGATCGACCGATCAGGCCACCCGCCAACGCACCGATGGCTCCGCCGATCAACGCGCCCTCCGGCGTCTCATGGTTTTGTTTTCCGATGATGCCACCGGCGATCGCGCCTGTCACGCCTCCAATGGCAATACCTTCGCCCGTTCGGTTCTGCGCGAACGCCGAAGAACCTGACACGAACACGGATGCTACAAGAGCGCTGATCAAAACGAGCCGAGACATTGTGGTTCCTTCCACGATCAAATCAAAGTGTGGCCAACAAACCGCGTTGGCCCAAGCGGGAGATGAAAACGAGCTGCGGTCGAGCAAATCGTAGTCCTGCGACTCCGCTCGCAGGGCATAAACATGCCGTCAGAAAACCATCGTGGATCTCGATAAAGAACCCGACAAAGGAGGTTAGCAAGTTCCACTACCAAACACGTTCATCTGCCAAACGCCTTAGTACAATTAATCGGCTCGCGTGTCCAACCAGATTCAACAGAAAAGCTGCTGTCACCGAATCGCTAGCTAACAGTAGGCCGCATATTCGCGATGCGGATTACTCTTTTATCACCAGGCGATCTTTTTTGCATCGAACACGGGGCCTTCGACGCACGTACGCTTGTAGTCCCATTCGCCCGATTCGTCCAGAACTTTTGCGACGCACGTGAAGCAGATTCCGATCCCGCACGCCATCGGAGTTTCGAGCGACACGTTACACGGAACACCTCGCTCTGCCGTCAAATTGGCGACGGCTTCCATCATTGGCTCGGGTCCGCAGCAGACGACTTGCGGTGTCGATTCCGACTCATCGATTGCAATCGATAACAGGTCCGTCACTAGGCCGTGGTGTCCGGTCGAGCCGTCGTCGGTAGAGAGTCTCAGGTCAACTCCGGCGGCGCGAAAATCGTCGACTCCCGCAAAGTACTCCGCGTTACGCGCTCCGTAGCACATCTTGACGGATCGTGCTTCAACAGTCGCCACGGAACGGTCTCCATACTGCTGCTTTCCTAACGCCTCTTTCCCCAAAGCCAGAAATGGCGTTTGGCCGATTCCACCTGCGACCATGATCAGATCTCGATCTGGCTCAACCATAAATCCATTTCCGAGCGGTCCCCAAACCTCAAGCTTCTGTCCGGGCCGAAACTCGCGAAACCGAGTCGTCATTTTTCCGCCGACCAAATAGACAACGTCAACCGCCGATCGATTCCCGGCGTCGTTGTGGATGACATCGTACATCGCGAACGGTCGACCAAGAATCGGATCGTTCAGGTTCGCCAATCTGACCATCAGAAATTGACCTGGCGTGATCCGTTCAGCGATTGCCGGACATTCAAAGCGAGCGCGAAATGTGTCGCGAGCGACTTGAACGTTTTCGACAATTGTTACCGTTTCGTGGCAGGCGTTGTCGGCGTAGCACGATGCGTGTAGAGGATTCGCAGCGGTCGACATGATGACTATCCCTATCGCTTGTTGCGTCGAGCAGTTTTGGCGCGATGCTGCCCTGTCGCTTGCTTCCTTTTCGTCCGCCGAGGCGACGACGACTTCTTCTTCCGGGCGGTCTTCGGCTGCGAGCCATATTCGCCGCCGATGACCGTGCCAGCCGAACGCTCTTTGCTTCCAGATGAGCGGCGTTCCGACTTGCTGCGAGTCTCCTTTTTACCCGCAGCTTGTTTGCCTGGCTTGGAAGTTCTGCTCTTCGTGTTTCCTTTACTACTTTCACGTCCACGCTCGCTCGGAGAAGCAATGGCCGCTCGCAGCTTCTTGATCTCATCACGAGTCAGTTCGCGGTACGCTCCTGCGGGGATGTCGCCAAGCTTCACTGGCCCGAGCGCCGTCCGTTTAAGCTGCAAAACTTTGTGATTGACTCGGGCCAGCATCCGTCGAATCTCGCGGTTGCGCCCTTCGGACAACACAATCTCAAGCACTGACTTTTGCGGATGTGCTTTCTTCAATTTGACAGTGACAACTCGAGCGACCGCCTCTGCCAAGTGAATCCCTTTGCGCAGTTTCGCCAACGTTTCGGTGGTCGGCCTGCCACTCACCGTCGCCTGGTAGGTCTTCGTCACACCGTATCGAGGGTGAGCCAGTTGGTTCGCGAGGATGCCGTCATTGGTCACCAAAATCAAACCGCTAGATGCTCTGTCCAAACGCCCCACGGTGAAGACTCGTTCTTCCGAATTGATTAAGTCGATCACTCGCAGCCGAGCCCATGGGTCACGAGCAGTCGAAATGACATCAACCGGTTTGTTCACCAAGAAGTAGCACATCTTGGGCGGCTTGATCACCGTCCCGTCGACACGAACTTGCTGAGTTTCAAGATCGACACGAGTACCCAATTCCATCACAACCTGACGGTCCACTTCGACTCGACCGTCGAGAATGATCTCTTCGCACGCTCGGCGGCTGCCTAGTCCTGCTGCGGCGAGAACTTTTTGCAGGCGAGGGCGAGTGTCATCGCTGGTATACTGTTTTCTCGCGCGGCGGCGACCTGGTGGCTTGGGCTTTGGACCTCGAGTCGGCTTTGCGATTGGGCCAGAGCCTCGGCGAGCGTGCTTTTTCGCGGTGGCTCGAGGGTTGCCGCCAGCCGGATTTCGTGATTTTCGTTTCTTTGCCATGTTCCGTTATGCCGCCGCCAAAATCGTACGATGTCGCCCCAGCCTACTATCAACAACTGGTTAGCAGTGTGCCACTGGCTTTGCCAGTGTCCAGAACCCGGAGTCATCGTTAACTAGTAGGACCGTGACTTCTGTTTGTAGTCCCGCCTTTAGGCGGAATCTGGTTTGCACTACGCATTCCGCCTAAAGGCGGGACTACGAACGAGTTGCAACTAGACAGACATCCTTATGTGAGTGCTGAATCGCTTGATTATGGCGTTCTGACGAGTTTTCTGCGACGGGGGCGGCAATTGGAAAAATTCGCCGTTTCTCAAAAAAGCACCTATGACGACGGCAATTGGAACGTTGACTTGGTGGAACGCGTCATTCTGCTGGATACTGTTTGGTAGAAGTCCCTGGATTGACGTGGATTCAATCGACTAGCCCGGCGTGAATCGATTTTGATGACTTCTTCGACCGCAGACGCAAACCGCGAGTGGATGACTCAGATCGTGGAGCAATACCAGGATCGGCTCGTCCGCTATGCGCAACGAATCGTCGGCGACGCTCAAGCTGCCAGTGACATCGTGCAAGATACGTTCATGAAACTGTGTGCAGAAGACGTCGACCGGCTGCAACCGATTGTCGCACCTTGGCTGTATCGCGTTTGCCGAAACCGCGCCTTTGATGTTCGTAAGAAGGAACGTCGTATGAGCTCCACCCAAACCGCTGAACTCGACACTCAAGTCGCGACAACAGACAGCCCCGACCACGCTGCTACCGTCAACGATGAAGCGGCGAAGGCTCTACGAGCTTTATCGGAGCTGCCCGAAAACCAGCAAGAAGTCATTCGGCTGAGAATCGAGCACGGTTTGAACTACGCGCAGATCAGCGAGGTGACGGAGCTATCGGTCAGCAACGTCGGCTACTTGTTGCACACCGGCCTCAAGACGCTCCGATCGCGAATGACACAATCGCAAATTAGTTAAGACCAATCCAAAACGCAATTCACGCAAGTGAGGCCATAAAAAATGTCACAATTCAATCCAGATGATCCCAGAATAACTGCTTACGTTTTCGGTGAGCTCGACAGTGATCCAAAAGCAAAATCAGAATTTGAAACTGAACTAAAACAATCGGCCGATCTCCGTGCGGCTGTCGAAGAAGTTCGCCAAACGGTAGGCACTCTTGAATCGGCTTTTGAAATCGAGTCGGCAAGCAGTGTGCAACCAACATCGCGTCACTCGCTCGATCCAGTTCCGACCGATCGCACGCGGAAGTCTCGAAGGTGGTGGGTCCTCAGTGCTGTTGCAGCGGCAGTCGTTGTTGCGATTGGTCTGGCGAACTATCCAATTCACCACATTGTGGCGGAACGAGACGCAAAAGAAGTTCCGCTCGTCAGCGATGGTAGTCTGCGTGAAACGGAATTAGCTCGTTCAATCGCAACGTCGCCGAGCGATCAGCCTGCAGAAGACTTTGGCGAACTTGTTGACCTGATCACAGAGACAATCGCCCCTAGTTCCTGGGAAGACGTCGGTGGAGAAGGTTCGATTCAAGGGTATCCATCAAACCTGTCGTTGGTAGTTGCCGGAGATGGGTCAGAGACTTTCAGCGAACCAGTGGAAGGTGAGGTCGCTTCAGTGGACGTTGACGCTTCGCGAGATGTCGATGATCTGTTTGATTTCGGTGACGAAGTAGCAGAAGACCACAACCCGTTTAGTGATCTTTCGGGGCCAATAAGCAGTCCAGGCCAATCTTCTGCAGAGGGCATTGTAGCTCATCCCGTCGATGAATCGACGCCGGGTCTAATCGTTGCGTCGGACGGCTACAAATGGAGTGTCCCTTCGGGCACCGCCGTCGCAGAACCAGAGGGTGATCAATATGACGTTGCGTTGACCACCGGAACAACAATGGCACTTCCACAGCTTGATTCCACTCGCTCCAAAGAACTTGCCGCGTTGAACCGAACTGCGTACGAAATGGCATTGGAGCTCCAGCTGGCGTCGCCGGAGGCTAGCGGAAGTCTGACGTTGGCAAAACGCGTGGAATCGTTGAAGTCTGAAATCGCTGGCTTGGTCGAGGCCAACGAAAAAGAGCTCTCCGACAAAGGCAACGGTCCTGGCAAGGGCGGCGACAAGTTTGAGCCAATCGTTGAAAACGCATTTCTTGAAGTGAAGTCGGCGCCTCTTTCGACATTTTCGATCGACGTCGACACGGCTTCCTATTCAAAGACTCGTCAGTTTTTGATGGAAGCCAACAGTCTGCCTCGGCCCGACGCTGTTCGAATCGAAGAGCTGTTGAATTACTTTAAGTACGACTATGAAGAGCCCGAGACCGACGACCCATTTTGGGCGAACACAGAAGTGGCTGCGTGTCCGTGGCAACTCAAGCACCGGCTGGTTCGAATTGGGCTGCAGGGAAAAACGTTCCCTAAAGAAGCGCGTCCGCCTACAAACTTGGTTTTCTTGTTGGACGTGTCTGGTTCGATGGATGAACCGAACAAGCTTCCTCTGCTCCGTCGATCGATGAAGATGCTGACAGAACAGTTGGGCGAAAACGATCGAGTCGCGATTACGGTCTACGCTGGTGCAGCTGGGCTCGTTTTGGATTCAACGACGGCCGACAAGCAAGACGAAATCCTCGGCTCGCTAGAACGTCTGCACGCTGGCGGTTCAACGAACGGTGGTGATGGAATCCACCTGGCGTATCAAACGGCGCTCGACAACTTCATCAAAGGCGGAGTAAACCGAGTGATTCTTTGCACCGACGGCGACTTTAACGTTGGCACGACGGGCACGGATGAGCTCGTTCGGTTAGCGGAGGAGAAAGCGAAGACAGGCGTCTTTTTGTCAGTGTTCGGTTTTGGAATGGGCAACCACAACGATTCGATGCTGGAGCAGATTTCGAATAAGGGCAACGGCAACTACGGCTTTATCGATAACGCTCGTGAAGCCAAGAAATCGTTCGTCGAACAGATGACAGGCACGCTGGTCACTATCGCCAAAGACGTGAAGATCCAGGTCGAATTCAATCCGCAAGCCGTTTCGGCCTATCGGCTGATCGGTTACGAAAACCGCATGCTTGCCGCCCGCGATTTCAATGACGACACCAAAGACGCTGGCGAAATTGGAGCGGGGCACACTGTCACAGCGTTGTACGAAGTCGTCCCTGCTGGTGTTTCCGACACGACAGAGATTCCTGCTGTCGACGATTTGAAATATCAAAAGAAACTTGTCCCATCCGAGGACGCATCCAGTGGTGAATTGTTGACACTCAAACTTCGGTACAAGCAACCGGATGGCGACACGAGCAAATTGCTAACGTTCCCCGTCAATGATAGCGACGCTTCGTACGCTCAGTCATCGAAGGACTATCGATTCGCCGCGTCCGTCGCTTCGTTCGGCATGTTGCTTCGAGACTCGAAGTACAAAGGCAACGCAACTTTCGACAGCGTGCTGGAACTTGCAGCAGAGGGCTCTCGAGATTCGGACGATCCGTACCGAGCCGAGTTTATCGAAATGGTTAAGAAGGCCAAATCGATTGCTAACGGCGAATAGTTTGGTTTGGTGTGGGCCCTTGAAGTCGTCGAACTCTGAGAGTTCCGCTGATTCGCATAGCTGAAACGGGTGGCTGGGGTCGAGAATAGCGAGCCCCCAGCCACCGACGAAAAATGCGCGATAAGAAAACGCAGCCGGCTGTGACAACTGTGCCCAGCCGGCTACGAAGCGTTTCTATCTCGAAACCGTTATTCTTTTGGCAGGTCGCCGCCGCGGACTGCACCAACTGGCAGGCCAGTGCCTCCTGTCAGATTCGGTTCGGCTAACTTGTGCCATGCAAATCGGAAGGCAACGGGCTTCGCAACGTTGTCCGACGTGAGGGTGACACTGTCGCCATCGATTGCTGCACTTGCTGGTTCGAATTTTCCATCCGCGCCAGCAACTTCAAAATGAGTGGCAGGTTTTCCATCTCGAGTCTTCAAGCCACCACCGGTCGATTTGAATGTCACTTTGAGTTTTCCATCGCTTGAGGCAACAGAATCTAGCTCTGGGCTGTGCGCGACGATCTCCGATTTTCCATAGTCATGCTTTAAGGCAAGATTCGCCAAACGAAGACCAACGTCTTGCTTGTTTGGTGGGTGGATGTCGTTCAGAGTCGCAATGTCGTTAATAACGACCATGGCGGTGTTTGGGATTTCTTGTACAGCCGCCTGTGCTTCCCAGAACTGCGCAAGAATCGCTGGGTCTTCGTTTCCGTATTGGAACGGTGCGATTTGCACGAAGTAGAATGGAAAATCACCGTTGTTCCAAAGATCTCGCCACCCGTTAATTAGGGCTCGTTTCTTTTCCGTGTAAAGCATGCCTTCACCGTGATTCGATTCACCTTGGTACCAAATCGCACCTCGTAACGAGTACCCGACCAACGCGTGAATCATGCCGTTGTACAACATCGTGGGGTCTTGATGGCTTTTGAACGGAGTAAGCTCTGCTGGAAACGCTGGGTTTGGTTCAACTTCTGTGCCCGCCGCAGCGTTCCGTGCTTTCTCGATCCATTTTTCGGTCGCCGCAATGTGATCGGCCAGCCGGTCTTTGTATTGTGGCGTGCTAGGAGACCGCCCCAGAATCGATTGATGGATGTCTTCCAGTTTGGGGACATCTGCGAATCCGCTGACCGGTGTCCAAGGTTCAACTCGAGTACCACCCCACGACGAATTGATCAAACCGATCGGAACGTTGAGCTGCTTATGTAGCTCGCGAGCCATAAAGTAGCCGCACGCCGTGAAGTTCCCCACGGTGTCGGGCGAGCACTGTTGCCATTCAGAGTCCACATCGTCGATCGGCGTTGTGGATGGACGATGAGCCACCTTCATATGTCGAATCAGTGGATATCGTGCCGCCGCGATTTCATCGGCTGCATTTGTACTCGCACGAACCGACCATTCCATGTTCGATTGTCCGGAACACAACCAGACTTCGCCGACAACGACGTCTCGAAGTTCGACGGTGTTGCTCGCCTGGAATCGTAGAACGTACGAATCGTTACTTGCGGTCATCGCCGGCAGTTCCACTCGCCACTTACCGTCAGCGTCGGCTTGAGCAGATCTGGACGATTCGCCTAGCGTGACTTTGACGTTTTCTCCACTGTCTGCCCAGCCCCAAAGGACGATCGGCTTCTGTTGTTGGAGAACCATGTGATCGCCGTAGAATCCGGGCAAGCGGATGTCGGCTGACGCGATTGACCCGATAGCGATCAGGCAAGTTACTACTGCAATCTGCAATCTTCGTTTCATAGCAAATCAACACCTTCAACAAGGAAATGAAAATCAAGCCCATGTTGTAATGGATCAGCGGCGCGCAAGCCACACACAGCGGGCTATTTCGCGAAACTTCTGACAGTCTGTATCAGCTTAACCTCTGGGCAGTGGAAGTTGCTGAGCTTCTTGGCGAACGGGATCTTTGGCGAGATCCACTACGAGCTACGCGAAAACCAAGATGCGTTGGACCACTAAGCTTGAGCAAACGAGGAAGCTGGAGCTCGCGGCAGGCGAACTGCCAGTTGCAATCAGTTTTTTGGAAAAACGTCGTCCATTTCTGTCTTCAAACGCCTTAAGACCCTTGACTTGGCTTTTCGTACTGCCATTGCGGTCATTCCGAGTTCTTCGCCGACGTCGCTGGCAGAGCGACCGTTGACGGCAGTTTCCCAAAACGCGGTCCACGCTTGAGTGCTGAATCGAGACTTGATGACCGCGAGTGTTTGCTGCGTGATTAGTTGTTGAGCATTCGCAGCCTCGGCATCGTCCAGTCTCTCGTCGATTTCTGCAGAGGTCGAGTCGAGTTTGGATCCAGCATCGGCCATGCCTGCGACGACCGCTTGAAATTCAGTTCCGCCAACTGCCTGAGGAAGTTGCGATGATTGCCGAAAGTGGTCGGCGACCTTGAACCGAGTGATTGTGCGGAGCCAACCCAAGAAGTTCGCGTTGGCTGATCGGTCAAAACGCTGAATGCTTGTGGACACTGCTCGAAAAACGTCTTGCCCCACATCAGCCGCATCACATTCAGAAAGCCCGTCTTTGCGACACCACTGGTAAATGACCGGGCCGTAGATTCGCACAAACGTATTCCACGCCAGCGCGTCACAGTCGCTGATGCGCTGAAACATCGTCGTGGACAATGTCAGCCCAGTTCGCTGCGGCTTTTGGCCATGTGCCATACGCGTTCCCCTTCTCGTTGTTCCTACCTATCAGGCTAACGAGACCACTCATTTGGTGCAACGCAAAATATGACTTGACGCAAGGAACCACGCGAGAGAGACACGCGTCTGATTTATTCGCTTGGCCGCACTTCAGCCCATTTTGACAACAGTTCTTTGGTCGTATGACGCACACGTACTGTTGCTGGTAGGATCCCGACCACTTTCCGATCTTTGTCCACTATGACGGTTTTAGGATGCGCAATCCCTTGGTTTCGCTCGGAACCCGCGCGTCGGTTCACCAGTCTAAACGCCCGGATCACGTTGCTGCCAGGATCGCTTAGCAGCGGGAAATGAATCTTGGAATCGTTCGCGAATTTTTCCAGCACCGAGACCGAGTCATAGCTAATCGCGATCACCTTTAGGCCCTGCGATTTGATCTCCTCCATTCCACCTTGCAACTCAACGAGCTGTCGTTGGCAAAATGGTCACCAGTCGGCCGACCGATGAAACACGATGGCAACCGCCCCTTGTTCCAGCAGCGTCGACAACGAACGCTTGTTGCCTTCTTGATCGTTGAGCGTGAAATCAGGGACGATCGAACCGATCTTGGGGCCAGCCCGATTACCTGCTACGTCTTGACCTGTCAGCGGGGCAAGGATTGCCAACGAAATCGCAATTGACCGAAGCAGCAGATTCATCTTCATATTTTGGGATCCGTCAGTTACGCGCCTTTGTTAGTGATCTAAGAAAGCTAATCATGCTTACGCCGATTGACGCAACCAATCCTCCGCGATCCGTTTGAGGTTCGGCTCTTCGCCCGATGGCTGAACGAAATAATGTGCTTCCAGTCGGCTGATCGACTCGGAGAGCTGGCGCCGTTTTTCGGCGTTCATGCCGTTGTTTGCATGAATCTGCTTCAACAATCCGATGACTGTAAACGGTGTAAGTTCATCTGGAATCTGGAGCGCATTGGTTTGCATGGCAGCGGATGGCGATCGAAGCAGCGAGATCATCACCCCGACAAAAAGCAACAAAACACAGCCACCGCCAACCAGCCAAGGCCACGTCGCCATTTGGGGCTCACCATAAGACGCTTCAAGATCGACCGACGCCTCGACAGATTCCAAATCGGCGTCAACGTATCGCTGGAACAGAGTTTCCGTGCCCTCGATCTTGGATGCGGGGAAGGTGAATGACTTTGGAGTATCGGTCAGATCTTCTTTGGCCTGCAGCTGAACGGTCCACATTCGTTCCGAAACGATCGCAGTATCGTCGGTTTCTTGGTCGTAACGAGAAACCGACAGCCCTTGGTCTTCCGTTCCCGCAATTTCGAACTGCGCCGGATCGATATCGCAGATCTCGTCAAGTTCTGGAACGAGACCGTGCGATGTCGCTTTGACCTCGAGCACTAGCTTGCCATCTTGCGCCTGGCGTTCATCTAGTGTTTGCGTGATCTTGAGATCAGAATACGGTCGGGTCGCGGGCGGCCCCGATGCGTCGATTGAAATCGGCGACGACTCAACAGGAATCACGGCGTAGCCTGACGTGTCTAAGAAGTCAAAATCGATTTGCAGTGGAGGCACTGTATCGACTTCTGGGCCTCGTGGCTTCAGCAGCAGGTACGCGTATGGTGTGTATCGCCAGCCATATTCTTTGCTCGCGCTCGATTTGGTTTCCGGATCGTTGAAAGTTATGGACAGAACTTCGAAATGCTCAGCGAGTGCTTGTGTCGCGGCGTCCTGGAATTTGTCTCGATAGTTTTCTGTCGGCCGCCCGTAGTTGTACGAATAGTAGGCGTTGTTTTGATTCTGCAGATACTTCGAAAATCCGCCCGATTCTCGCTCGATCTCCTTCGTGTGTTCGATGTTGACCCACACGCCAAACGGTTTTTCGTGGCTTACTTTGGAACTGCCATCGATTTCCGCTGTCACGCGAATCTCTGTGACCAAATCGTTGTAGTATTCGTAAACCTTCTTCGCCTCGTAGGCACTTTTGTGATCACCGACGATCTCGAAACCGGTCTTTAGATAACGAAATTTCATTTCCGGCTTCAAGGAACTCATACGAGTGAACAACGAGTTGGCGAACATACCCATATGCCGCTCGGCAGCAAGTTCAGGCAAGGCTTCGAGCGCCTGTCGGATGATGGCGGGCTGGCGCAGGTCCGGAACGCTGTTTTCGTCGATCTTGTCCAGATCAACCGCGCCAAGGCTGGCGTAGTACCAAAGGACATAAGGGTCAGTGACTTCCTCGTCCTCAGAAAGAGATGGAACCGTCGCCGCATATTGTTCCGCCGCAACCTTGAACAGGTTCATCGCTGCGTCACGATTCGCGGCATACTCAGAGCTCTTTTTTAAGGACTGGCGATAATCGTTTTCGTCGTGCATCAGGCTCGCCTTGGCCACCATCAGCCGCCAGTCGTCTGGATACTTTTGCAGTCCTTTGTCGACGACTTCATTCGCGACCTGATAACCTCGAACAACTTCGGCTTCCATGTCGGCTTTTTTGCGATTCGTGTTGTTGTTCTTTTGAAGAGCCGGATCTCGCCAAACTCCGCCCAGGCTGCCTCGCATGTGTTGCAGCATCTCCGCAAGTGTTTTCGCTTCAAGATTGTCGATCGAACCGAAAACCGATTCGATCGCAGACAACCGATAAACTTCGGCCGAGCTGTGGCTTTTGCGGAATGCGTCAGCGAGCAGCTTTTCGTCTAAATCGTTGATCGGAATTTCACGCAAGCGGCGGATCCATTCAGCGAGCTCTGTCAGATTTCTTTCTTGTTTTGACCGAGTCAACGGAATCTGATCCGACCGTCGGCTGTAGCCGTATGAAAACATGTAGTAGTTCGTGCGATTTCGATTCGCGTTGGGATCGTGATTCTTGGTCCATACACGAAGGAATTCGTGAGCGAGGTCGCGCGCAGTGTCAGGTTGTTGTTTGGCGAACTTTTCAATATATGGAAACGCAAGCTCCTCTTCGTTCACTTTTAAGTAGAGCTGCGCGAACATGTAATCGAACCGAGGCTTGATGCTGTCGTCGAGCAACGCCAGCCACTGGGCAGTCGGCCGATTCTCGATCATATCGCTTGCTTCAATCGGCTCTCCATTGCGATTTGCCGTTGACGTTGAGAAACCGTAATTACTCGAGTTGACATAGTAGTAATTGCCATAGGCATCGCGACGCAAAGACGATCCGATGCTTGTCGACTGCGCTTGTTCATAGCAAAACTCCGCTTCCCGAAGCCAGTTGTTCGCGAGCAACTGGAGTTGCGGCGTCCACTCGCCTGCTTTTTCCGGAGCGTAATTCAGCAGCGCCTCGACCGCCGTCTTCTGCAGTTCGAGTGATCGCAATCTTGTTTTTGCGTCTGTGGGATACGTCTGCATATTCAGAGACGTCCCGACCCCGATCGTTGAAAGGATTTCTTGGCCACGTTCGATTCGTGATGTGAAACTTTCATCCAACCACTTGCCGCCGAATTCATCGCGAATCTTCGGCGCGAGTTCTACGGCGCGGCTAAGTGCCTCAACTTTTGCGGCTTCGTCGACTTCCCCCACGGCAAGCGCCGCTTGCGTCGCGGCCCACGCAGTTTCCAGATACTCGACCTTCTTTTCTTTGCTGTATTGAGCCATTGCGTAGCGAGCCAGCAAGTTGAGTCCCTCGCGATCGTTTTCCTTTTGAGCTTCTTCGGCTGTTGGCAGGAATTCCCCCGCTTCCATGTGTTTCCCAGATGCGAACAAGAGCAAAGCCATTTGCCGTTTTGTCAGCAGCGCGTCGTCGCTCTTTTTCAATTCGTTTCTGAACCGAACAAGCAAATCGTTTAGATCGTGTCCTAGCGCAAGAGCCTGCCCCAAGATTCCGCCAACTGTGGCCACATCCGACTTTTTCAATTCGCCAGGCGAGGAGCGAATGATGCCAAACACGTCGTCCAGCGAGAACACATTCTTTTCGCGAAACCGTGTGTTGCGGTTTGCAACGGACGACGAGCTGCTCGCAGCAGTTCTCGCGGGACCGCGAAGCAGCGAGGTGATCATTTGCGTGTAAAGCTTTGCCGCTTCGTCCTTCTCAAGCGATCCGATGAACGCCTTAACGCCTTCCCAGTTGCCTAGCGTCACGTCCTTTTGCAGCTTCGTCGTTCCTGCCGTGAACACTGTTTGCTTTGCGGCCATTTCTTCGGCCAGCAGTTGAGCGGGGGTTTTTGTTGCCTGTTCGGCATCGGACGCGCTAGAGTCTTCCTTTTGACCGTTTGTGTTTTTGTCTTTTTCGGAGGCGTCGTCGTCCTTCTTTTCAGGCGTTCCCCACATTCGCAATGCGGTCGAACTGCGTCGATCGAATTGCAGTTTCGCGATCGCTGCCACTCGTGTTTTCTTTGCGGCCTCTTCCGCTTTCTTGCGAGCGAGAACAGTAGCCGGATCGATCGGCTCAGGAGGCGATGGCTTTTCAGCAAGGACCTCTTTCAGCGATTTCGGTTTGGCGGGCTCATCGCTCGATGCAGGCCCGTTGGCTTCGCCGTCCAGAGTCGCCACAGCAGCGTCTTCGCTTTCGGCGCTCACCACTTCTTCTGCAACTGGAAACGGCGATGCCGGCAAGATTTGAGTCGCGCGCACTTGGCCGAGCAACGAAGTTGCATTTAGCGTCCCGTAGGAGAGCGCGATTGCAGCGATAGTGAAGAGTTGCTTCATCTTCATAGATGGAATCCCTGTTTTGCGTCGTTATCCCGCAGTTGTCGAAGTCCACAAATGAAACGAGGGCATCGCTTGAAGCCAATGCCCTCGTGACGAGTCTTTATTATAGTCTAATTGGACAACATCACCTTATGTTCGTAGTCCCGCCTTTATAGGCGGAATCTGGCAAGCACTTCCGCCTAAAGGCGGTAGTACAAACGAGTTGCATTCAGCAATTACCCGAGAAGCGCTGGCAAACTAAGATCCCGACCCGTCCGGCGGAGGCCCAGAACTGGCTCCTCGGTTGTCTTTAGGTCGTTGTCCGCCGTTGTTTCCTTTGCCGCGACCGCGGCCCTGGCCTGTGCCACTTCACGTGCCTTGTCATTGGCTGGGAAGTGGCAATCCCTGTAGGTCGCTGGCGTCCATACGAGCTAATCGGATCGTTGATTCCAAATCTTCCTTAAACCGTTTTTCCAGCTCCGCATCCGCGACGGACTCGGCCAACAATCGATACGTCTGACGAGCCGATTCGATTTCCGGCTTCCAGGTCTCTTCCGGAAGCCCTTCCAGCTTCATCAGCCACGTGCGGTAATACTGCGAATTCGCCAATGCGGCTCGAGCTTCATTCAACA
>JAGQPC010000550.1 GCA_020426925.1 Planctomycetales bacterium
GCTCGCTGCCACGATCACAAGTACGATCCGATCAACACAAACGACTATTACGCCTGGTACGGCATTTTTGAAAGCACTCGATACTCATTCCCAGGTTCGGAAGAGAAAAAGAAACCGTACGACTCGTTCTCAGCGTTGCCGCCAAATCTATCCGAAACACGAAAGGCAGATTTCAGTACGAAAGCCGGCCACCCAAACGATCTCGTATATGGGGCAATCGAGCAGGACCAACCAAAAGACGCCAACATCCGCATTCGGGGCGAGCGAGATCAGCTTGGCGACGTGGTGCCCCGACGCAACCTCGAGATTCTCGGAGGCGATTTACTTCCTGACGACGCCGGCAGCGGCCGCCTGCAACTGGCCGCATGGCTCACTCGAGACTCAAATCCATTGACCGCACGCGTGATGGTCAATCGCATTTGGCAGCAACACTTCGGCCGCGGGCTCGTTGCTACAGAAAATGATTTTGGTATACGCGGCAACCAGCCTTCACATCCGCAGCTTCTCGATTGGTTGGCCACGCGTTTCGTCCAGAGCGGCTGGTCCGTTAAGGCAATGCACCGTCTGATTATGAGCAGTGCGACGTATCAGCAGTCGAGCGAACATGACGAAATTGCTGCGGAATTGGATCCCGATGCAAAGTTACTTTGGCGATTCAACCGTCGCCGATTGAGCGCCGAAGAAATCCGCGACGCGATGCTGTTCGTCAGCGGTGGACTCGATTTGACAATGGGCGGCCCGCATCCGTTTCCCGCCGAAAACTCATGGGGTTTTACACAGCACAATCCGTTTTACGGAGTCTACGATTCGAATCGTCGCAGTGTCTATCTGATGCAGCAGCGGTTGAAGAAGCATCCGTTTCTCAGCCTGTTCGATGGAGCGGACGTCAATGTCTCGACAGCTCGCAGGCAACTGACCACCGTTCCGATCCAGGCCCTCTATTTGATGAACAGTGAGTTTGTCGAGGAGAACGCTGTTGGCTTGGCGAAACGCGTTGTTGAGCAAAACGACTCGACTGCAAGAGTCCAGTTTGCATACCAAGTCACGCTCGGACGCGAAGCAAGTGATAATGAAATCGCCGACGTGGCTGAGTTCATCGACACGTATCAGGGGTCGCTCGATAACTCAGATGATTCCGAACTTCTGGCGTGGGCCGGTTTCGCTCGAACACTTTTGACGCGGAACGAGTTCTTGTTTGTCGACTGAGCATCAATACGTGGAATCGACTATGGCAATTCAATCAAGACGACAGCTACTGCAACGTGCGGCCGGCGGTTTTGCCGGAATCGCGTTGCACGCGATGCTCGCAGATGAACTTGTCGCCGTTGCGGCGAAGACAATCGATCCACTTGCTGCTCGGCCGCCGCATTTCTCGCCAAAGGCGAAACGCGTGATCTTTCTCTACATGACAGGCGGGGTCTCGCACGTCGACTCGTTTGATTACAAACCTAGCTTGTTCAAAGATCACGGGAAGAAGATCAACGTCGACAATTGGCAGGGCAAGATCGGCGAGTTTCCTCGGTATCTCAAGAAGCCGAACTGGACGTTTCGTCCGGGTGGTCAGTCCGGCGTGATGGTGAGTGACCTTTTTCCTCATCAGCGGAATGTTGTGGACGATCTGTGCGTCATCCGGTCGATGTCTAGCGATCATACGAACCACTACGAGGCGACGCTCGGAATTCACACCGGGTCGTGGACATTCGCTCGGCCGAGTATTGGTGCGTGGATCAGCTACGGACTCGGCACCGAAAATCAAAACCTGCCATCGTTCATGGTCGTGGCACCTCACGCGCCCTACGCAGGCGGTCAGACTTGGGGTAGTGACTTTTTGCCGGGAGCACATCAGGGAACGTGGATCGTGCCCGGCGCGAACCCGATTCCAAATATTCGTCCTCGAACTGCATCGTCGGTGCAACAGGAGTTGGAGCTGAAGCTGCTCGCCGCAGCCAATCGCGAGCACCAGAAAACTCGCCCAGCCGATCGTGCGCTCGAAGCTTGCATCCGGTCGTTTGAAACGGCTTTTGGCATGCAACGAGCCGCGCCGGAAGCGTTCGACCTGTCGCGGGAAACGCAGGCAACGCTCGATATGTACGGAGTAACGCCTGGTCAGACATCGGGCTTTGGGTGGCAGTGCTTGGTAGGCCGCCGCCTTGCCGAACGAGGCGTCCGCTTCATCGAGCTGATCGACGTTGGGTCGGCGAACAACTGGGATGCACACGGCGATATGGCGACGCATGGACCGCTTGCGAAAAATGTCGATCAACCTATTGCGGCTCTGATCCGTGACCTAAAACAACGAGGCATGTTCGAGGACACGCTTGTTGTTTGGACCACAGAATTTGGGCGAACTCCTTACCACGAAAAGGCTGACCATCCCGGACGCGAGCACCACCATCAAGTGTTTTCATCGTGGATGGCCGGCGCAGGAGTAAAAAGTGGAATCGCGTACGGCACGTCTGACGAACACGGTATCGCAGTCGCAGAGGACCGAGTTCACGTACACGACTTTCATGCCACGATTCTGCACTTGTTAGGCATCGACCACAAAGCTCTGACTTTCCGCCACGCCGGCCGCGACTACCGCTTGACCGATGTGCATGGAGACATTGTGGATGGCATTCTTACGTGAGGTAGTAGTTCGTGTCAGCTTAATCTTTGGGTAGTGGAAGTTGCTAAACTTCCTGGCGGATGGGATCTTTAGTACCGGACTGAAACACAGCCACGATGTCGGCCGAAATGAATTCCCCGTGATTGTTGACGTCTCCGACAGGTCGAGTTTCATTGATGGTCAACGCACCATACTGAGAAATATCTCTGCATCCGGAAGAGTCGAATCGCACTCGGTCTTTGCTGGAGTCCAGGCTTTAGCCGCCTTTTTTGCGCTTATGGTGTTCATGACGGCTGAAGCCTGGACTCCAGCAAACTTGTGACGTCATCTGTCAGCTTAGGCCAAGCTACTACGATCCCTGTCACGCTAACCGGCGCCATCGACCTAGCGCGATCACGCCGATCACCAACAAAATGCCGCTCGATGGTTCAGGGACGGCTGCAATTGGCGGGCGAGGCCCAAGCTCATAGCCTCCGTCGGCGAATGCGGCAACGAAGTCTCCGGACCCAAAGTCACCATCGCCGTTCCAGTCGCCACTTCGCCAGTTCGAGTTGCCTTCGATTCTGTCCTCATACTCGCCCGTCGTAAATACAGCAACCAAGTCCCCACTGTTGAATTCGCCATCCAGGTTCGCATCACCAACCCAAGTGTTTAAGACGTCGTGTACGTAGTTGGCTCGTTCGTCCGGATTGGTGAGCGTACCATTGTCCAACGGAGCCAACGGATCGGTCTCGACAAACTCAGAGAAGTCGCCGTTCATGATGGCCACGATCTGATTCTCATCCAACGCAAAGTCGAAGATGGCTACGTCGTCGAGCTGTCCAACGAAAAACTCGCCCGGCCCACACCAAGGTCGCGCGCCGCCTTCAGAACAAGTGCGACCGACTGCAAAGTCTTCGGCCTGCGCGTCATTGTCACCAGGGAAATCTTCTGCCAATAGCTCTCCGTTCAGATACAAGGCACGAACTTCGCCGTCATACAAAGCAACTGCGTGATGCCATTCGCCGTCATCCAAATCGACATCCAGCAGGTCGACGTCAGAATCTGACGCATCCAAATCGGCTCCCCACCAGTAATGACGAAAGCCATTGTCATTGAAGATGCGGAATGCGTTGACGCTACGTGCGTCGCCATAGCTGCCCCAACCGATCATGCCTGCAGGGTACCCGGACTCGTTCAAGGGCGCGATCGGACGCATCCACGTCGCGATCGTGTACGGATCGTTTCCAAGCGGTATGCTCTGAGGAAAGTCGGCGGTCGGTATCAACATCCCGTCGACGCCATCGAAATCACCCGCTCCTCCAAATCTTCCGCCCGCGTCAAACGAAACGCCTCCGTCGACGACCAGGTTGTTGCCTACTGTGCTCGAGTCCAAGCCCAAATTGTCTGCATTGTCGAAACGCCAAAGTCCTACCAGTTCGTCTGCCGAAGCTACCGGCGTACAAGCAAAGAACAAGCTCACGAGCAGTCCCACACACAGCCACGGTCGGTTTACGCACATACATCACCTCTCATTTTTGCGACACGCTGCTCGTACTACTCGCGGCGCAGATCGACGCTCATCGACAACGAGCAGACATGCGTACTTGAAACGAAGTGTGCCGTCTGACCAAAACAAAAGACTCAGTCGGCGCGAACATTTGCGACCATACTAGCCGTTTTTCTCGTCGATTCAAGAAACGCCAAGAATTGGAAACTGCGGACTGGTTCGTGACAGCGTAGTCCACGTTTGCGGACCTTGCGATTTGTATCTCCATGTTGGGTTTCGCGTCGCTGCACCCAACGTACGAAACTGAGCTGAAACTGGCCGCAGAGCTGAATCAAAGCCAACGGAACGGCGCCGATCGATTAGCCACCGTAGTTCGATATGAACCATAGATGCGATTCACATTGCGCTAACGCGTCTGGATATCGCATCAATAGGTGATTGATGATTCCAGATTGGTTGTTCTTCGCGACGGACAAATCGAAGTCGCAGGTAGCAGTGCTGACATCGGATTCATCATCTTGGTCGATGTTGTATCGCAGCAGCCAATCGAAGCTCGGTGGAAAGAACGCAAACCGTACCTCGAAGTCATCATCGCGAGATTCGAACAATGTACGATCACTGGCAATTGCTGAAGTGATGGTGTCCCACGAATCTGGATTTGGTTCGACAATATACCCATCATGTTCGTGCCAGTCGTGATACGAGCGAATCACTGGATACGACAGCACGAGCAATTTAGCCGTTACAGCCAAGAGTTCGCGAAGTTGAAACAGCGTAAGCCCCACGACACTGTGTACGCACGCACCGTCAAACGGTGGCAATTTGCTATCGACTCGTTGTTGAAGCTCTGGGGTCATTCGTGCCCGATGAAATGTATTGTTGTGTATCCGCTGCTTCAACGCTGACGGATGGCACGTGCGTTTTCACGCGGAAAGCGTCGCAGGTTGAGTGCAGCGAAGCGAAACCCAACATGGAAATACAAATCTCAAGGTCGTCCGCAATCTACAGTGCAGTCGTCGTGTCAAGTTGTTGATCGAAGCCGTTCTTGCAATCACAGTGTTGGGTTTCACGTCGCTGCAACCAACCTACGAGACTAGTTCACTTCAAACCGCGGGCAATTGCCACGGGTCGCGGCGGTCGCGGTCGAGTAGCTTGTTGTCTGCGGCGTCTTGGAACTGCCACGTCTCGGGATTCCATCTCAATGTCTTGCGGTGCCAGTAGGCGAGATTTCCGAGATGAATGACGGCGGCTGTACGTGCTCCGAATTCCACGTCAGCAATGCATTTCTGACGGCTGCGGATGCAGTCGAGCCAATTTCGATGGTGTCCAGGCGATTGCGGCAACCGAACGTCGTCTTTTCCAAGAGGCTCTTTGACGATTTCTTCTGGATCGCTTTTCAGTACGCCTCGATCAATCCGCAGCGTTCCCTCAGAACCATAAAACGTGCAACCGCTCGGCCCACCGTGCTCCATCACGACTCCGTTGGCGTATCGGTATTTGACTCCGCTGACGGCTGCTGGATCGCTAGGAGGAATGATCTCGACCGGGCCTGAATGATCCATGTCGAGTGCCCACTGAGCGATGTCGTAGTGATGAGCACCCATGTCGGTGTGACCGCCGCCGGAGTACTCGCGGTAGTTTCGCCACGCTGGAAAGTGGTTGTGAACTCCGCGCGGACTTAAGACAGAGTTATAGGGTCGCATCGGCGCCTGACCGAGCCACATGTTCCAATCCAGCCCCGGTTCGATTTGCTCTTCGGGCAAATCGCACGGGATGCTTGGAGCACCAACCCCAACCGTTACTCGCTCGACTTTTCCCAGCCGACCACTACGGATGATTTCCACGGCATTACGAAACTTTCCAAAAACGTTCGACCGCTGTTGGCTACCAGTTTGGAATACGCGATCGTATTTGCGAACCGCGTCGATACACGCCCTCGATTCGGCAATGGTCAACGTCAGAGGCTTCTCACAGTAGACATCTTTGCCGGCTTTGCACGCCTCGATGATCGGAATCGTATGCCAATGATCGGGCGTCGCGATGCACACGGCGTCGATGTCATCGCGGCTGGTGATTTCTCGGAAATCGTTGTAGGCGTCGCAGCCTTTGTAGTCTTTCTTTTCCGAGTACGCTTTTTCGACACGTTGTTTCGCGTGGTCACGACGCGTGCGGTCGACTTCGGCAATCGCAACGATCTGGACGTCCTGAGCGTTCAGCAGAGTACTGAGGTGATAGTCGCCGGCCATTTTCCCGCAGCCGATGATTCCAATGTTGAGTCGGTCACCTGGCGATACTGCGTTGTTCCTGCCAAGCGCTGACGCGGGGATGATGCACGGCGCTGCCGAGGCAAACGCAGCGGTCTTTAGCATTTCACGTCGAGTGATTCGATCTTGCTTCATTGTTCAATTCCTTTGGTCTTCTGAGTTTTAGGGAATTGTAGCAGAACAGTGGCGCGATCTACATCACGAGCTCATCGATCCTTCGCAGCCTGTATTGCTCAGTCCGGCGCTGCAAAAATTTTAGCCACATACTGACCGTGAAATCATGCGGATGTGGTTTGCGACTAGACAGTGACAAGACGCTTGATGACAAACGGCATCAATCCAAGGACGACAAAAGCAATGAGGACTTCGATGCCGAGCCCATCAAATCCGTCTGTTGCCAGCTTCGAGAGCTTTAGCGTAGATCCCGCATAAACGTATGCCATTGTACCAGGCAGCATTCCGATTTGACTGACCCACCAATACTTCGTGGCAGGCATCTTCGTCAGTCCCATCAACAGATTGATCAAGAAAAACGGCACGGCCGGGATGAGTCTCAGCGAAAACAAATAGAACGCTCCTTCCGAATCGAGCTTTTCGTTGATGGTTTTCAAACGGTCGGCAAAACGAGTTTGTATTACGTTTTGAAAAAGATAACGGCTGAACAAGAACGCGATCGTAGCGCCCATCGTCGACGCAAAGCTGACGATAACTACTGCACGCAAGAAACCAAAGTAAGACCCGTAGACCAACGTCAACGCGACTGCAGCTCCAGGAATCGAAGTGCCGCTGACCACCACGTACAGCAAGAAGGCGCCGCCCAGCACAATCCACAGGTTCGCCGCTTCGTACGATCGCAGTGCTTGCTCGTGTCCAGCCAAGCGAGTTAGCGTTAGCTGATCGCCGAATTCTCGATAGATAAAAAACAACGCCACAACGGTGCCAACGAAGATGATTGGCTTGAGCAACGCGAGCGAATTACGGGAACGAGCTGGCATTGGTGATTTCGTGAGGTCTGTCGAAAGTTGCAGATTCAATGCCACCTGCTATGCGATCACTCGCGTGCCGGTATGTTAGTAGAGCAGCGCGAGCTGCTCGGGTGTGATGGGAAGACATGGGCACAAACCGGATGGCTCGTTGGCGCGTACCATGCTTTTGAGTTTGGAACTAACTGTGGCTCTTTTCGTAAACGGCGTGGAGTAATGAATCGACGTCTTTGTATTTTTTCTTGGCAGATAGTGCAGCGTCAACAAGACGCCGAGCGTCGGTCTCGCTGTGACCGAGCGTGCGTAGGACTTCGAAGGTCTCTTTCACGACATCGCTTTCAACTTCCGCTGGCAGTTCGCGAGGCACCATCAGCGCGAACTTTGGTACTTTCCGGCGCAGCTTGGCAATGATGCGTTCGGCGGTGGCTGGGCCGATTCCAGGCAGGCCTGACAAGCCTTTGGCGTCCTGATTTTCGATCAATGCTGCGACTTCACGCACAGGCCTAACCATCGCGCGGAGCGCTTTCTTCACGCCGACTCCGTCAACAGAGCAAAACAGTTCGAAGAACTCGCGTTCGACGACGTCCAAGAATCCGACCAACCGCGGAGTCAGCCTGCCTTGTGCTGGATTGCCTTCCAAATACTGAAGCGTATGCAGACTGACTTTTTCGGTCAACTTATTTTGGAGTTGTCGTCGACCGAATTCCGGAATGAGAACTTGATATTCAAACGCGTCGATTTCCAACGTGGCGTGATCGTCTGCAAGGGCCGAGAGTGTTCCGCTGATCCGTGTAATCATGGTTGTTTCTCAATCGTGTCGTTTGGCAAAGAGACCGTTTGGTCAATAGGAAGATGCAGGAATTCCGGACTTCACTTCCACGAGGTAGTAATGGCACATCGCGATCGCGAGCGCATCAGCGACGTCGGCGGGTTCCGGAATCGATTTTAAATTCAGCTCGCGTTGAACGGCCTGTTGCACTTGGTGCTTAGGGGCTCGCCCATTGCCGGTCAGAATCTTCTTGATTTTTGTCGCGGCGTAGTCGTTCACTTCGATGCTGGCTTCGGCCGCCGCGAGGCAAATGACGCCGCGAGCGTGACCCATCAGAATGGCCGTCGTCGGCCGGTTGTAATGGCTGTACAGCTTTTCCAATGACACGACGTTTGGCCGACAGCTCGACATCACTTCAGTAAGTCCGTCGTAGATTTCTTTCACGCGGCTCGGCACGCAGCCTCGCGTTTTGCCTCGGATCACGCCTGCTTCGATTACACGAGGGCCTCGAGCAGCAACCTCGAGCACACCATAACCGGTAATATTCAAACCGGGATCGATACCAAGAATACGCCGTCCGTCCATGCCGCGTCCATTCTGTTGACTGTATGCACGCTGGAGTCCAGCCTTTAGGCTGCGCAACAGGCGGAAGCCAACGTTCCAACAGTTACGTAAAGGTTAGCCAACTTTCCAGCCAGTTCCTTCCTTGCGATCTTCAAGCGTGATGCCGATTTCGTTCAAGCCGTCTCGGATGCGGTCTGCAATCGCAAAGTTCTTTTCTTTGCGAGCTTCATTCCGCAGCTCGATCATCAGTTCCATAAGCTGACCAACGAGTGCATCGTTTGCACCGGAATCCGACTCAGGCTCAACTTGAAAAATACCAAGCAGCGCACTTAATTCCTTAAGCGTTTGGACGCCTCGTTTGAAAGCGTCGACGTTTTCCGTGGTGCGAGCGGCGGAATCTTCCAGTGAATTCTGATCGACAAACTTGTTGAGCGCTCGCACGAGTTCGAAAAGCTCGCTGACGGCGGCGCCGGTATTGAAGTCGTCATCCATCGCCGTCAGGTAGGCTTCACGTTTCGCTTTGACCGTTTGCAGCAGTTCGTTGTTCGAATCGATTGCGCCGGCACTGCGACTTTGGATTACTGCGATGTCATAGAACGACTCGCCGGTCACGCGTTCGTAGCGTTCGAAGAAGCGGTAAAACGTTTCCAGTGCGGTGGCCGCTTCGGAGAGCGGTTCTTCACCGAACACGATGGTGCTTCTGTAGTGCGTTCGCAAAAGAAAGAAACGTAGCCGCTCGCCCGTTTGTTTCGCGATCAGATCTGCCAGTCCACCGCCACCTTTCGAACGGCTGATCTTGGTGTCAACGGTCGCTTGTTCAGCAGATTCCTGGCGGTCGCCCCGGCCACCAACTTTGCCGTCAGCAGCCGATGAACGCATTAAACCGTTGTGCATCCAATAGCGAGCCATCGGTTTGCCGTTGCAGCATTCACTTTGTGCAATTTCGTTTTCGTGATGGGGAAAAACGAGATCCAAACCGCCGCCGTGAATGTCGAACGATTCACCAAGGATCGCCTGGCTCATCGCGGAACATTCGATGTGCCAGCCGG
>JAGQPC010000551.1 GCA_020426925.1 Planctomycetales bacterium
AATTGAAAAAGAACATCGAAAACTCGCTGGTCAGTGTTCCCAGGCAATCGGTGCGCTGATTGCGGATCTCAGGCAGCGAGGAATGCTCGATACAACGCTGCTAATCATAGGCGGCGAGTTCGGAAGAACTCCAACGGTCGAGGCTCGAAATAATGCCGATTCAAAGTTGGGACGTGACCACAATCATTACGGATTTACGTTGTGTCTTGCTGGTGGAGGCGTGAAGGGCGGTCATGTCCACGGTGCAACGGATGAATTCGGATTTCGTGCGGTGGAAGACCGCGTTCATGTTCACGATCTTCACGCAACGTTGCTGCATCTATTGGGTTTCGATCACGAGCGACTGACGTATCGATACGCTGGCCGCGACTTCCGACTCACCGATGTGCACGGACGCGTGATCGACGGAATCATCGCGTAGCAGTCGCCGCAGTGATTATCGGTTTCCGGCCATGTTGTACGTTGCACTTTTCAATGCGTAGTACTTCGAAAACACGTCGCGGCATTTGTCTTCCAGCAACGACGAATCATTCCAAGCATCGCCGAAGCGATTTGGCGCAAGTTTAGACAAGTCCGCCCCCGCGTTTCCGTCGACCACATAATTCGCGAGCCACCGCCCAACCGCTCCGCTACCTGCAACGCCCATCGCACCGCAGCCGGTGGCAACGTAAAGTCCCCCAACTTCAGGCAGCGGCCCAATTACATAGTTCGCGTCGGGCGTGCACGTCACCATTCCACGTCGATGCTCGGAAACTTCAAGCTGCTTCAAAATCGGAAACAACGGGGCCAGTCGTCGAGTCGATTCTGCGTAGAGGTCGCTGTCCAGCGGAATCTCTGACGTTGTCGTTTTTGCAGACATCATGGCCCACGGATCAGGATCGAAGAATCCGTACAGATAGCCACCGTTTTCCGGTCTCAGATAACAACTTTGATCGGGAATTCGAACGACAGGATGATGCTTCGGAAGATTTGGATCCGGGAGTGTTCGCGTCTGCTGAAGTCGGATTGGCACTGCTGGAATCGAAAAACCAATCGCGTTTGCCAAGTCGCGAGTCCACGGCCCACAAGTAACAATTGCTCGTTCAGTGGCGATCGTTTCCGCTTCGGTTTGTACGTGAATTATCCGGTCGTTCGCGACGCCAATTGACTTCACGTCTGCATTGAGTTCAATCTCTACGCCCCGATCGACTGCGGCATTTGCCAGTGCATTTGCCCATGCGTAGGTGTTAACGTACCCGTCTTTTTCGACGTAAATCGCACCAACGAGCTCCTCGGTGTTGATGGCTGGTGCCAGATGTGCGATCTGCTCATCAGTTGCGACAGAAACTTCGATTCCATGCTCCCGTGCGTTTGGAATCTGTGATTTGAATGCGCTGAATCGCTCATTGCATTGAGCGATGTGTAAGCTTCCCGTGCATACAAACTCCGGGTCGTAGCCGGTCTCTTCTTGGAATCCGTTAAGCAGCGACAACGTGTATCCCACCGCCTCGATCATCAATGGATCACTACGAAGTTGTCCGATTTGGCCAGCGGCTTGCTTTGTCGTTTCAGTAGCCAAAGTCGCGTTTCGTTCGAGCACTATAATTCGTTCGACGCCCGCCATGCGAGATAGCTGATACGCGGCGCTCAGCCCCCATACACCGCCTCCAACGATAACGACGTCTGCTGACCGATTCACAATTCACTCCCAACTGTCGATTCGATGACAGGCTGAACTCGACTGGCGACTCGGTCGAAGTAGAGGCCACTTACAACCAGCAGCACGAAACTCACTCCTGCAACGACGTAAGTAAAGATGCGGAAAAACTGCAGATGCGAAATTCCGCTGAACAACAAATCTCTTCCCAACAACAACGGGATCGTCGACATGTACCCGATAAAATCGGCAAGCATGATTGCGAACACCGCAGTCCCGACTGTTCCTGTCGACGCAATGATTCTGTCAAACAAAGCAGCATTGTACGGCACGTAAATGAGGTAACCACCCAAGCCGGTTAGAAACATCCATGTTCGTCCATCGATCACCTGCCGGTCGTAAAGCGGCGTGGCAATCGCCAAAAGCACCGAACCGAGAATCATCACAGCGAACATCGCGAGCAGGCCGGAGCGTCGCCCTTTAAACAGAAACATCGCGCCGACAATTGCGATCACAAAAAACGCTACGTAGTTTTCGATGTTTGTGAGCGCCTCACCGATGTCGCCAATTCCCTCTTCCTTCAAAATGTCGACAGAAAAGTCGTCTCGAAAATTTCGATATGCGGTCAGGACAAAGTAAACCGCAATCAACGTCGCCAGCCCGAAGAAGAAGCGAACAACGAAATCAAGTTGCGCACTGAAGTTCATCGGGACGCGCGTCATGCGTGCAACCTGATCTTTGTGAGTCGGTTCTGGCAGCGATTCCAGCATCCACACAGCGATCAGAAACGGCACAAAGAAAACGAGTCCTGTCGCGAACGGCATCCAAAACTCGGCGATGCCAAAATGTTGCATAAGTTCCAAGCCAACTCGCTTGACGTAGGCACTCGCCAAAATAAACGAGCAACAAAGCGCAGCCAACATGGGGTCCGATATCAATCGGCCTTCCAAATACCGAACGACGAGTCCCCAAACCATGCCAAGGGACAGCCCGTTCAGGAACATGGCGACCGGTTTTAGAGATTGAGGCAAAACGGCCAGCAGCAGCAACGCCAATTCGGCCCACACAATTAACCCAACGAGAGTGATTCCACGGCTCTTCCGAGTCGCCTGCGAGCACACGCCGACGCCAATAAATTTCGAGACGATATAACCGCACAGTTGGCTCATCACGAACGCGGACTTGAGTGTCACTTCCGTATTCAATAATGTGAGGCCTTCGTATGTTCCGGCGGAAAACGGTTTTCGAAACGCGTACATGCAAAAATAGGCGGCGAACGCGGCAGCTCCGCCGTAGATCGTTAGCCAAATCGGCGACGAGCTACTTTCGCGATGGACGGTTGAAAGTGAGTCTCCTGGTGAGTTCATCGCGTCACACTCGTTGAAATATGCTCTTCACGATCTGGATTCATGCTGCTGAGCACGTCGCGAATAGCACCGAGCAACGAGGCGACGTCCGAAGTAAACAGACGCCCAATATTGCCAATGCGAAAACAGTCGGCGTCGGATACTTTTCCCGGATAGATCACGAATCCTCGGTCGTTCAACGCATCATAGAACCGATCGAAGTCAAACCAATCGTGCGCCGGATATCGGAACGACGTGATGATGTATCCCTGAAGCTCGCGCGCTACGTATTCTTCAAAACCTAACTTTCCCATGCCTTCGATCAGGCATTCATAGTTTGCTCGATATCGCGATCCGCGTTCTTCGGCTCCTCCTTCGAGCTCAAGTTCGACGAGCGCCTGATGAAACGCCAAAAACGCATGCGTTGGAGGAGTGAAACGAAACTGCCCATTCGATTCAAGGCCTTTCCATTGAGCATGCACGTCGAGACTCATTGTGCGCGACCAACCTTCCGTAGCCGCTAACGATTCTCGCTTGCAAATCACGAACGCAAATCCGGGAACGCCTTCGATACATTTGTTAGACGATGAGACCAGATAATCAATGTGAGCTCCTTCAAAATCGAATGGCGCCGCGCCAAAAGCGCTCATCGAGTCAACAAAGTACTGACGGCCAAGCTCCGCAACAATCTGCCCGATCTCGTGTATCGGATTCATGATTCCGGACGTCGTTTCGCAATGGCACACGGAAACCATCGCTATGCCTGGATCGGCTTCTAGCGTAGACCGCACTTCCGAAAGGTCTGGAAGATCACACTCTTTGTATCGCAGCACGACAGTGTCGATGCCGTGGATCTGAGCCATCTTCGCGAGCCGCTCGCCGTAAGCGCCGTTGATGATCACCAGGAGTTTTTTTCCCGGTTGAATACACGACGAAACCACGGCTTCAAGCGAAAACGTCCCGCTGCCCTGCATCGGAACCGCTTCATAACCTTTCTCTTGTGACACACCGGCAATATCCAACAATCGCCGCCGAACGTCACGAACGAGATCGATGAATTCAGTGTCTCGCGAACCAAGATCGCGAAGCATCGCCGTTTTCACAGTGCGGCTCGTTGTTAGCGGTCCAGGAGTAAACAGAGGTTTGTCGTTTGCTCGAGGCAGACTCATACGTTGCTTTCTAGTGTTGTAAAGGTTGAGCTACAGCCGCGATCGCGTTTTCGAGTATCGCGATCGCTTCTGCCAGTTGCTCACGAGCGATCGTTAGCGGCGGTGTCAAAGTTAGCACATTTCCACCGGAGACTTTGAAACTTAAGCCGTTGGCCAAACAGTCGTACAGAATTCGATCGGCTTCGTCGGTCGCTTTCTTGCCATCTCGACGAAGCTCTACACCGATCGAAAGCCCAAGCCCTCGAACATCGGAAATGATCTCATGCCGATCAGCCACATCTTGTAGCCGCTGAACAGCCCATTCTCCAAGCTCTTGAGATCGCGCCAGCAAGTGTTCACTTTCGATCACGTCGAGTGTCGCCAAAGCTGCCGCAGCTGCAACTGGATTTTTTTCATGCGTGTAGTGGCCCAGTGCTCGCTCAGGAACGACGTCCAGCGATTCACGCACGATCGTTGCTGCCAATGGCATGATCGCTCCACCGAGCCCTTTACCGATCACCAAAATATCGGGAACGACGTCAAAATGCTCACAGCAAAACAGCTTACCGGTTCGCCCCAGCGCAAGCGGAATTTCGTCGAACACCAAGAGCGCACCATGATGATCGCACAGCTGCCGGACTCGTTGCCAATAATGCGGTGCTGGAACATCGATCGTTGTGCAACGCATCGGTTCGCAAATGACGGCTCCGATGGAATGCGTTTTCATCAGCTGCTCGATCGCATTGGCGTCATCCAAATCGCAAGGCCACTGTACGCGATGGCAACCGGGCAACAGCGGGCCGAGTCCGTCGCGAAACAACGCCTCTCCGCCAATCGATATCGCATCGAGAGACGCACCATGAAACGAATCTTCCATCGAAATCGTTTCGTGCCGCCCCGTTGCATATCGAGCCAGCTTTAGCGCGATTCCGATGGCCGCTGTTCCGCTAGGCGTGAACAGCACTTTGTTCAGATCGCCGGGCGCAAGCGTTGCAAGACGCTGTGCGAGTTCGACCGATTTGTCGTTTGTGTATCGACGAGGACAAAACGATAATTCGTCGAGTTGCTGCTTGATTGCCTCCACAACCTTCGGGTGAGCGTACCCTACTTGATGAGCGCTGTTGCCATGAAAATCCATCACTCGCCGCCCGTCTGCATCGGTTAAATAGACTCCTTCACACGCGGTGATGGCATTTAAGCAGGGCGTGGAAAGCGATTGGCGAACAAAGTAACGTTCGTCGCGGACAAGTAATTCTTGAGTGTGATCACTAAGGTGGTGGCTCTGCCAATCGCGTCGGTGCGGGGAAAAGTTGACGTCTCCTTCGGTCAGCAACTCAGCATCGCAGTCATTGGCCTCATCGGCAGCCCCGAGCTGCTCAAGCACAGCAACGTTCTTCACGTTTTTGGGAATCCTGCCCGCAAGAATTGCCTCGATCGCGGCTAGGCAATCATTTTCGAGGCGGATGTAGGCTTCCTTCGAATAGAACGCGAAATGCGGCGACAGCGCCACGTTGTCAAGGGAGAGGAACGGATTGTCCGCCGCCAGTGGCTCTTTCGAAAATACATCAAGTCCCGCACCGGCAATCGTTCCATTTTGAAGAGCAGCCGCAAGGGCAGCTTCATCGATCAATTCGCCACGCGACACGTTAACAACGATCGCGGATCGCTTCATTGCGGCGAGCTCGGACGCTCCGATGATATGCCGAGTTTCTGGCGTGAGCACTGGATGCAGTGAGACAAAATCAGATTTCTCAAGCAGCTCGTCGAGCGAAGTCGGATTGACGTTCGCGTCGCCCATTGTCGTTGCATCAACGTACGGATCGTAGGCGACGATGGTCATGCCAAACCCTAAGCAACGGCGAGCCATCGCTTTTCCAATACGGCCAAAACCGATCAGGCCAATCGTCTTGTCGGTGAGATCGACGCCGATGTACTTCAGTTCCGGCCACAGCCACGTGTTCGATCGCAAGTCTCGATCAACCGTGTGGATCTTCCGAGCGACCGCCAACAGCAGTGCAAACGCTTGGTCTGCAACCGTGTTCGTTCCGTAGTGCGGACAATGTGCCACCGGAATTCCACGAGCAGTTGCCGCATCCAAGTTGATGCTGTCGACGCCAACACCGTATTTGATGATGCCTTTCAGATTCTTAGCTGCGTAAATTGCGCCAGAGGTGATTGGGGCATAGCACGTGTAAATCAAATCGGCCTCCGGCGCCATGCGTATGATCGTTTCGGCTCGATCGTCGTGCGCCGTAATGACGTTGGCCAGGTCGCTCAATTGATCCCAAACGTGGGCGCCCATATTGAGCTCCGCATCGGTACGCAAAATCGTTGGCCGAGTGTTGTTCATCAATCACCAAGGCAGCGAAAACGTTTTGACATTTGTGAGAAACTTGATCGCTTCAATTACACCTTCTTTGATACCCAATCCCGAATCTTTTACGCCTCCAAACGGAGAGCATTCCACGCGATAGCCAGGAACTTGATTGACGTTCACCGTTCCTGTGCGGATCCCCTTCACCGCTTTCAACGCCGCATCCATGTTGCTGGTGACGATTCCGCTGGACAAACCGTAGGCGGTAGCATTCGCCAACGAAATTGCGTCATCCAAATCGGTTACGGACATGATCGGCGCTAGCGGTCCGAAGGATTCTTCTACAACCATTTCTGCGTTGCGAGGCAAGTCTTTCACAACGGTTGGTGGCATCAGTGCTCCTTCTCGCGTGCCTCCTGTTAAAACAGTCGCGCCCATCGCCACGGCATCGCTGACTCGACGCTGTAGCAACTCTGCGGCGGCCTCGTCGATTACCGTACCGACACGAGTGTCGTCGGACGCCGGGTCACCGCACGTGTATTCACGTGTTCGCTCGACAAATCGTTCGGTGAACTCTTCAAGGATTCGTTCATGAACCAACAGCCGTTTCACGGACGTGCAACGCTGACCAGAATTGCGATAACATCCTTCAGCGGCGAGCGTCACGGCAAGATCGAGATCGGCGTCATCCAAAATAATGAGCGGCGAATTGCCACCAAGTTCCAGGCACAACTTCTTGTAACCAGCGTTTTTGGCGATCTGTTTGCCGATTGCAGCGCTGCCGGTGAAGCTGACTAATTCGACTCGTTCATCTTGATAGAGTGGCTGAACGAAATCTTCGACCGAACCCATCACGACGTGAAGCATGTTTCCAGGCAGCCCGGCTTCGAAAAGCAGTTCGGCGAACCGAATCGCCGTAAGTGGTGTTTTCTCGGACGGCTTCAATATCATCGGAGTTCCAGCCGCAATGGCAGGTGCTACTTTGTGAGCGACCTGATTTAGCGGATGATTGAACGGGGTAATCGCAACTGCCAATTGCAGCGGTTCACGCAACGTGAAAATCTTTCTGTCTTTTCCTTGTGGAGACACATCACACGAAAACGTTTGCCCGTCATCGCGTAATGCCTCCATGGCAGCGAATTGCAGCACGTCGCGAGCTCGCCCAACTTCGTAGCGAGTCTCTCGCATGCACAATCCCGCCTCCATGCGAATGAGGTTCGCGAGTTCGTCCGCGTTGTCACCGATGAGGTCGCGAGTTCGATTGAGGATTTCGTACCGTTCGTATCGCGTTAAGCTACTCGGCGTTTTGATCGCGGAAGTTATCGTCAATTCCACATGCTCACGTCCGAGCATCGGAACGGTCCCAACTAGTTCGCCGTTGTAGGGATTGTAAACGGATAGCTCGTTGTCTGACGAAACTGCTTGGCCGCCAACGTAGCACGGCAGGTCGTATGCCTTCGTTCGTGTGGTCATAGTTGAACTCCGTTGCAGACAAAGTCGAAGACGTCAAAGTTACGTGGATCACCTTGAGAACGACGAAAATAAGAATCGCTAAGTGGGTGAGATATCAGCATCGGAACCATTTCTTCGTAGCGTCCTCCGTGACTTCGCAAACCGCCGGTCAGCAATGAAAGATCGTGATCACTCGGCGTGCGGCCGATCGCTGCGTCTCGAGTGGACATCACAACAAGGTCACCGATGCGATCGGCTGGAAGTTCAAGCTTCAACGCGGCCATTTCACGATTGTGCACTTCGGCAATTCCGTCGAGCGACATGATCCATTGCGCGATCGTTTCGATTTGATCTTTATCAGCGACGTGCACCATGACCAGCGATCCCAATGCTCCATGGTGGACAACGTACGGATCCGTAATTGGACAAATGACTTTGTTGCTCGGGCCAAATTGTTCAACTAACAATGACTCCAAGTAAACGACGTTCGGCCTGCCGTCTGAATCGTTTTTCGCGTTCATGCCGTGATCGGCCGTGATTCCGATAATGGCATTGCAGTCCAGCAATCGTCCGATTTGTGTATCGAGGTCGGCGTAAAAGTCGAGTGCTTCGTTATCTTCCGGAGCATACTTGTGCTGCATGAAATCGGTGAGCGTCAAATACGCGAAATCCGACTTGCCTTGTTCGATAAGCGCGGCACCGGCTTTTAAAACGTACACGCTTGCGTCGCCGCTGTAGATTTCCGGCGTTGGTTCACCCACAAACTCTTCGACATTACTGATACCGTGCGTTTCCATTTTTGCGTCACGTGCCTTTTCGGACGAAAACGCGATTCCGTTCATCCCGTGGGAAAGAATGTCGCGCAGCTTTTCTTTGGCCGTAACGATGGCGACTTTTCTGCCCACGTTTGCCGCAGCAGCAAATATGGTTTCGCACCGAAGATAGCTTGCGGAATTCATCATCACTTCCTCTCCCGTTTCCGGATCGAGGAAATAATTACCGCTGATTCCAGTGGCGCTTGGTGGGCAACCGGTTGCAATGCACGAGTTGTTGACGTTCGTGAACGATGGCAGAGCACCTCGCGATTTAAACCGGTGACCGTTCCGTATTAATCGCGCGGTGTTGGGCATGCGTTCGTGAACGATCGCAACGTCTAAGTACTCGTCTGCGCACCCATCAATGCAAATCACCACGATAGGTTTCGCGGGAAGTCGATAAGATTTCCCATTCGCGACAAATTTCGTTTCCAGCATTCGACTCTAGACTTCCCAATTTTGAGTTTTTGGTAGCAAGGTGGCCTTTTTATCACCTAGCAGCAGTCGTTGATAGTCAGCTGAATGGCAATCTTGGCACAAGTGTGCCATGTTTTAGAAACGCTTCTTTATCATTCGGTTTTTTTCATTTGCCGACATTGCTTGGGGGCGGATTCTGCTGAAAGCGATCTTCTTTCGATCGTGTCATTTCCTTTTGGAGCCACTCGAGCTGTCTATTGTTTGGATCTAACGACAGCCCTTTTTCAATATCTGCGGTTGCCTTTTCGTCATCTCCAGTCTTTGCGTAAAGTTGTGCTCGTTCCAAGTAACTCCACACGTCTTCACGGACCGCAATTGATTTGTTGAGTTCGTCTAGTGCTGTTGCATCATCACCTGCTTCTATCGCATCTTTTGCGTTCAAAAAATGCGTACCTGCATCGTCAAGTTCGGGCGGCTGTGCTACGCAGCCAATCATTAGTGAACAACCAACGAACATTGCGGCGATCCAAAACACTGGCAGAACCCAGGGGCGATCGATTGTCTTTTTGAGCATTTTCTATCTACCGAGGTAGTCGTTGCTTCAGTGACGTTTGACCGGATCGAGTGCCCATGCCACTCCAAACGGTTGCATCAATCGATTCTTCAACGGCACGAACCGATCCATCGCACATTCCGGCCATTATGATTCCTGGATGCGCACTCGAAAAACTCAATTGGAGTGCCTGGCATTCTGCTCGTCGAGAAGTCTTAATCGTACACTCAAACTGCAATTGCAAATTCGGTAACACACCCGTTGAACCGAGAGCCTCCGATGCATCGTTGTAGATGTCAATGTCATCGCTGCCAATGTACCAGTGATCTTTTCGGTCACCATGAGCCGATTCGGGCCTCCTGCCGCGACGTGCAACCGTGATGGAATCATGCAATGCTTCGCCAATCATTATCGTTTTTGACGTGCCATCTTCAATCTTCTTAAGTTCGATCGGCCGAGCAGGATCATCCTTGCTGTGCCCATACATGACTCCGTCCATTTTTGTCGATCTGGTGTTGGTGAGGCACCTCGGCACATTCTGATTTGTCACCAATCCCGACGCGCAGGCCAGGTATGACGAAGGAGCTCGAGCCATCACGTGCCAACTGTCAGACGATACGTCATATTGGTTTGACGGCATCGGCGCGGTCGGGCAGCGAAATAGTGAAATCGTCGTTTCCACCGCCTGAATGTTTTCATAGTACTTCTTCAGTGGTCTACGGTAAGGTCCAGGGTGAGCCCACTGAAAATTCCCACGCTTGTTTTCGCCGACGGTCATGATATTTCGAAGATTCTCTTCTTCCATATACGGCAAAATGTGCATCGACCACATGCTGCCTTCGCCGCAGTTGATGCCGATAGGAAGCTTGCGAAGCGCCGATTCATAGTTGACGACCGCCAGCGTAATGTTCTTGATGTTGTTCTGGCATTGTGCTCGACGAGCAGCTTCTCGAGCTGCGTTGACGGCCGGCAGAAGCAGGAGAATTAAGACCGCAATAATTGCGATCACGACCAAGAGTTCGACAAGCGTGAATCCGTCACGACGATAATCTGGCCGCATATTGATGTTACTCCACAAAAATGAACTCATTCGATTGCAGAAGCGCGTGCGCTACGGTTTGCCAAAACGCTTCGGTGTCGCTCGCTTGCCCAATCGCCGTTGAGAATCGCGATAGGAACGCGTCAGTTTCATCGTGCGAAGAAGCTGGATCGCGAGCAAACACTTTGCGATGTAGCAGTACGAATTTCTCGACGTCCGTTCCCTCGATTTGAGTGACGAGCTTTGCCAGCTTGGACGATTGTTCATGTACAAACGGGCTATTTAAAAAGAACAACTGCTGCTGAGGCACGGTCGTAATCGGACGTTGCGGGCTAGTAAAATCGGGGGACGGAAAATCAAAGTACCGCGCGCTCTTTGGAATTTCCTGACGATCCAAGTGTAGATAGATTGTGCGACATTTTGAATTCGGGTCGTCAGGCTTCAGCTCAACCGGCCGCCCCGAATTTCCTTTCTCTAGTTGATTCGAAACCGCAAGCAACGAATCGCGAATCACTTCCCATTCGACTCGGCGAGGACCATATCGCCAATAGAACTCGTTTTCCGGATCGGCCTTCGCGCATTCTTCACGCAAACCGCTCTCCTGCCGATATGTATTCGATTCCATGATCAACAGATGCAGTTGCTTAAGGGACCAATCGTGCTCGATCAACCACGTCGCCAGATAGTCGAGCAAGTCTGGGTGAGTCGGTGCTGAACCCCGCGTTCCAAAGTCGCTGACCGTTTCGACGAGCGGCTGCCCGAAATGCCAATGCCAAATCCGGTTGACGATCACTCGAGCGGCGAGCGGATTGCGTTTCGACACGACCGCGTGGGCGAGTGCGAGACGATCGTTGCCGCTCGGCCGCGTCGTCGCTCCCGCAGCGGCATAAACTGTCGGGATCTGTCGAGGGACAAGTTCGCCCGGCCGATTAGGTTGGCCCCTTCGAAAAATCACTGGTTCGATCGGCTGAGCACGAGACCTGAGAATCATCGCGCGACTCGGTGCGTCTTTCGTTTGGATCGACAGTTCCTCAACCTTGCCCGCCAGATTCCGCATGTTCGTGTGTTCGTCCAAATGGTAGGAATCGATTGATTCAAATCGACTCATCGACGCGGGAGAATCAGGACCATACAGAACTTGCCTCAGCTGCTCGTCTGACTCGTTCGGAAGCGATTCGGCTTCGGGATTCTTCTCTTTCTGATCCGTCCACGCTACGTACACTCGTTCCAGCTCATCACCGTAAACTCGCACCAGGTCCACCATGGATTGTGGGTTCGCTGCGGCGACAGCCGTTCGTAGCGAATCGTTGACGCTCGACGCCAATTCGCCTTGAAGCCGATCCATAAATTGAGCAGGATCGACCGCGTCCATTCGCTTCCACAATCCGAACACGGGATCTTCTGCAGTTCGCGAATCAACAAACCGTTGCCAACGCGCGATTGCACCGTAGCCGTACGCCGTTGGACCTCGCAAGAATGTGCGGCCAGTATTCAGATCGTTCTGCGACGACGAACGGTGTTTTGGGGATTGCTGGATGACGTAAACCAAATAGTCTTTCGCGAACGCGCGAAGCTCATGCTGAATCTTTTGACACAGTTTTGTGTATTCAGTGTCGTATTGATCCGCTCGTTTCTTTAACTCGTTCAGGTACTCACTGTGCGTCGCAAGATCGCTGGGTTTGTCGCTGAACGGCAAATCGGAATGTTGAGGTTCAAATGAACTCGCGAAAATGCCGTACAGCGAGTAATAGTCGGCGGTTGGAACGGGGTCGTATTTGTGATCGTGACAACGTGCACAAGTAACGGACAGTCCCAGCAAACCTCGCGACACGACGTCGATCTGATCATCGATGATGTCGTGCAAGTTGTGGTTGAACCTTCGACCGACAGTCAGAAAACCCATTCCAGCCAGCCGCCATTGCTGATCAGGTTTGTAGTCGACAGCATCCGCCGCGATTTGGTCGATAACGAACTTGTCGTACGGCAGATCTTCGTTCATCGCCCGTATTACATAATCGCGGTACGTGTACGCGAAAGCGAAACGAACTTGGCCACCATCGACGTAACCTTTCGTGTCGGCATACCGAGCGACGTCCAGCCAATGTCTCGCCCATCGCTCACCGTACTCGGGCTGTGACAGCAGTTCGGTAACCAGCGTCGAAAACCATTCAGCATCAGGCGATTCTTCGAAACGACGCACATCCTCAAACGTCGGTGGAAGACCTAGCAGATCTAAATAAGCACGGCGGATCAACGAATAGCGAGACGACGGAGACGATGGCGTCAGACCTTGCTGTTTCAGTCGGCGATAGACAAACGCGTCGATCGGATTGCGAGCCCACTGCTCATTGTCTACCTTAGGAACCACGCCTTTTCGTAGCGGCTGAAACGCCCAGTGATCATGTAAGGCGATGACCGAGTCCGTCGTTCCGACAGGATCCGCTTCGTCGTCTGGCCAGGCCGCGCCGTCTGAAATCCATTTCGAAAGTTGAGCCACTTCGACTTGAGAAAGCTTCCCGTCCGGCGGCATAGCAAGATCTTCGTCGTCATAACTAACAGCACGCATCAGCAAGCTCGCATCAGGTCGCCCGGCAACGATGCTTGGCCCACGATCTCCACCACCAAAAGCGTGTTGGCGACTATCCAACCGCAAGCCGCCTTCGACGGATTTCTCCGAGTGGCATTCGTAGCAGTGTTCGACAAACAGCGGACGAATATGACGCTCAAAGAAATCGACGTCATCTGCCGCAACTGATTCGGACGCGCAGCCAGTAACCAGCAGGACGGCTACACAGCAAGCAAAGAAGATCCTGCAAGCGATCGCTGCGGAGCGATTTGTCGTTTCGTCGTTATCGTATGAAGCACGAGGGCGCATGCCCCGATTTTAACCGCCCGAGTAGTCGGATTCTACTTTCGTGCCGCCGAGTCCGTTCGACGCGAGTCACCCAATTGCAGTCGATCAAGCGGCAATCGGTGGCGTAACGATTCTGCTACTTCAACCGATCGCTTGTTTTCTGGCGTTGCGAGAACAGCGACCAGGTCTCGCACCAGGATCGGATTCGCCGGAACGTGCAAATACTTTTGTCCAACATCCGTTTCAAAGCGGAACCCGGCCGCACTAACGGAAAACTGCATTTGAAACTGTTTGAATGCTCCGTCCCACTTTGGATCGTACCGAAACCCTATCGCGTGAATTCGGCGCAGCAGTTCTGGTGGCATCGCACCATTGGAACCGTTCAAGCGACCGGCGATTGATTCAAACCGACGATCGGCATAGTGAAACTCGCACTGATCCAAAGAGAACTGGCCGTCCACACGAACAGGCAGATGCTCGATGCCGATCAAACGCTTACCGTCGAGTCCGTCCCAGCGAAAACATTTTGCGTTGACTTGCCACCGATCCAAATTGCAACTCGCATCAAACTCTCCCGAGAACTGAGAGTCGGCACATG
>JAGQPC010000552.1 GCA_020426925.1 Planctomycetales bacterium
CGGACTCGGTTCGGGAACGGCGGCAATGGAGCCCATCTGAGTATCGATTGTGTATTGGTTGCTGGGGAGTGAGTCAACGATTCCTCCGCCCAGTGACCGCGTAAATTCAGTGACCACGGGCGTGGCTTCGAGCATGAAGGAAAAGTCTAAATCAAAATCGATCGGGCCGGTAATTCCGACTGTCGACACGACAATGTTTGCAAGTTCGACTCCAGCGCCGGAGAAAATGGATGGATCGAGTGTCCCAGATGACAACGTTAAGTTCAGCGCTCCAATGTCCTGATCGATTGAAGTTATCTTACCGGAGGCCGTATCGAATGCTGCTCCGTTTGTGATATCGGTGATCTTCGGCGTCGTCGCTAAAGTTGGCCCGGCAAGCTGGAACCGCAGGTTCATTCCGCTGATGAGCGTCGGTTCGCCAGAGACGTTGGAAGCCGCTTTGACTTTAATCGTTTGCATCGCCTGGTTCGGCGCCAGGTCTAGTTGCGTAGCGGATATGACGAGGACCGCTTCAGCACGTGTGGCCACGAAACAAGTCAACGCGAATAGCAGCAGTTTAAGTCTCATACGGGCGAGGAACCATCCGAAACAGTTATCTGAAAACTAACCATCGTGAGCGTTTGACCGGCTCGCGATCCCTCAATCCAAATACGGTCGGCCTTCCTTTCAGGGGCAACTCATTCTCATCTGCATCGGTGTCCGAGTCAATTGTTAAGGCAAATGTAATTGATGGTTCAATCAACCGAACAAAGCGCAAGAAGTTCGCAGGATTGTCCCGGGCGATGATAATGTCAAAGCTATTTACCTGAGCGTCTCGATTGAAATCGTATTGGTCGTCGATCGCGGCCAACCCGTTTAAGAAGCCGTGCGGATTGTCTCGAGTTCCGATGATATCGAACGCGTCAACAAATGTGTCTCCGACCTTGTTTCCGACCTCGGCGACAGCATTCCCCCAATAGTGCACCTCGTCTTGCAGGAGCCCCGTGTTGACATTCGCAAGCATGCGAACCTCCAGCCACACATTGCGAATGTGAAAATCGGGCCAGACAAATGTGATTCGAGTCGAGCCGTCAGTGCCGTCTCCCGGCCGTACGGTCATCGTCGGATTGTCAGGGACATTGGTCCATGCGCTGGTTGAGCTAACGTTTCCCGTGCGAAACTCAAAATCGTCCAGCGAAATCCCTGCTCCAACGTCACTGACGTCGATCATGATTCCGTTGATCCCACGCATGTAGCTGGTGTAATTCTGGAACGATGCCTTGTTTCCCGGCAGCAACGCGGTTTTTCCCAGATGAGCGGTCGAGGCCGCCTCGGGCGACGGAGCGATGGCGTTGTCGTCAGACGCATTTGGCGACGGATCCTTTCCATCGAATGACGAGTTGTTGTAGAAGATCAAGCGATCCTGGATTTCGGCGTCTCGTACGTCGGTCACCAGGATTTCTAGCTGAAGAGAAGAAGTCGAACCGTCCGTGCTTGTGGCCGTCACCTGGATCGTGTGACTTTGGAATTGTTCATAATCAAGCGGTGCGCTCGTCGTCACTCGGCCTGTCGAGTCGATTGCGAACAAATCGTTGTCAAGTTCGCCTGGCGGCAGCGAAACAGTTACGTCATCGGAAATGTCTTCATCGTTCGCCGAAAAAACGACACCAACGGGAGCACCTGCTGCTGCATTTTCGGCGACGCGATTCGGTTCATTGTCTATGTCAGAGATCTGCTGAACACTGAATTCATTGATGTCGCGGATGTTGACTGTGACGAGTGCGTTTGTAGTGTTGCCCGACAAATCTTCCACGGTCACGTCGAACTGTAGTTGGCTGGCCGTTTCCGCATCAAACTTCGTTACGTCGGACACTCGGATTTCGCCTGTGCCAAGATCGATCGCGATGCCGTAAGCTTCGGCAGAAGCCACTGAGAACGCGCCTTCATCGTCGATGTCTGGATCGCTCGCCGCGATACTGCCGATGATTGCGCCCAGTTCCGGGTTTTCGTCGATCGCAAATATCTGGTCTGCTACCCGAGGTGATTCGGCTTCTGTATCGATTAAACGGTAAGCGTGTTCTGCCACTGCGATGTTTTCATGGTTGTCACTGGCAGTCACTGTGACCAATAGTTCTGAACCATCGGGGACGCCACTTAGATCTCCTAACGCAAATGACCATTTACCGTCCTGAATCAGCACGTCGGTGGCGAGCGAATTTCCATCGACCGAAATTGAAGCGAGCCTTCCGTTCGTTACTCCATTGACCGTTCCACTTAGCACAACGTCGTCGTCTTCTGCGTCCGAAATTCCATCGGCAAAAATGTCGTCGAACGCGAGCTCGGCGAGCATGTCTACTTCCAAACCTAATTGAAGATCGGCCACCGGTGTCGCGACATTGTTGAAGAGGTCACGCCCGCCGGATATCGAGATCGCTGTGTCGATCGATTCCGCGTCGTTGTCGATAACTTGAAATGGTGCTCGGAACGTTGTTGCCCCAATCCAGTCACCAGGTCCGGTCTGTTGCAATGGCGAACTATCACCGATTTCGATAGTCGGGAAAAAGCGATAATCCATCACTTCGGAATACTCGAAGTCCAAATCGATCGTCTGCCCAACGGATTGTTCATTCAGACTGTTTACCGAAGCCCGCACAGACTCTAATTCGGGAGCGGTAAGTTCGAACCAACCGTTCACCGGGCGGCTTAGATGCAGTTCAAAATCGCGACCGATTTCAAATGGTCGATCTGCAAGCCACTCAATGCGGACGGACCGCAGAAACTGCCCGCTTGAGAATACCGTTGTCTGCAATCCGAACGGAACGAAGTCCACATCTGGTACGGCATTTCCGGCGATCGTTTCCGCCGATACCGTGGTATTGGCCGTCAGGTCAACGTCGGTTCGGGCAAGTATGAATTCAATGAATCGCTTGCCATCGACCTCGATGTTTGGATTGACATTGATGATTGATATTTCAGGTGGGTTGGTATCAAGCGGCCGATTTGCGTCGATCGCGAGCTGATCGATCGAGATCGTCGTCTCAGTTGAGTCGACTGTTTCCGTCGGGGCGTCGACGATTCGCACTTTAAGCAATCCAAAGTAAGGTTCGTCTAGCGCGAACTCGAACATTCCATCATCGCCGTTCGGCAATTGGACAGAACTCATTGGCCGCCACGCGTCATCTCCTAACGCGTACTCGAACGCGAATGGAGTTCCTAGTGAATCTCCATCGTGATGTCCTTCGACGATGATCGCGTTTGCTTTGCGTTGTTCGTCGACTTGAAAATGCCACTCATGATTGATGCGAAATTGTCCGTCGGCTGAAATTTGTTCGGTTAACGTTCGATAAATGTTATCGCTGAATCGATCCGAATAGGATTCGCCGTCGACTGCGCCTGTCGTCGTGACGGACGTGGATTCCGATAACGGATAAGACTGCTGCACGAAGTCTTGCGTCGCAGTCCACCACGGAGCGACTGGATCCCAGCGGCGCGGCAGTTCTTCTTCTGCCGTTGCCAAAAAACCGTAATCAAAGACCATCGTGGAATCGGCGTACTGATAGGTGGTTTCTAAAATCAGATTCCAGAAGTCCTCACCGATCGGAGCATATTGCCAATAGCGATAATTTGGCGATGCTGGGTCAGTGCTTCCTCCGCCTCCGTGATAACGAGGCCAGACAAACGCCACGACCGGTTTGCCGTATTGTCGAGCCTGCAAGAGGTTTTCCGTTGCGTATTCGACCCAGCGGTCACGCTCGTAGAGCCGTTGCGATCCATCGGCGTTGTAGTCGGGATAGAACGTGTAGACTGACGGCATAATGACATCGACTGACGCAGCCAATTCGGCGAGTCTCGCGTTGTTGTCTCCCCATGCCTGAAACTGCGGAGTGTCGTTTGCGTAGCCAACAGGAGTCCAGTAATCTCGCACCGGGAACATGCGGTAGATTCCCAGTTTCAGATTCGGGTTCACGCTTCGCATCGTCGAAATGACGGTTTGCAGCTTGCTGATCGTTGCGGCGATTACTTCTTCTGAGCCAGTAGTTGGCCAATGTTCGATGTCGATGATCTGCAGCTTGTTTTGATCAAGAATTGGCGTGTTCGCGATGATTCTGTTGACGTTAGGTTCATCACGGGATTCGCCAGGTCCCCAAAAGAAACTCGTTCCAAGCAACTGTGCTCCTTGGATGCCTAACTCTGTCATGTCAGGCGCACTTGGCTGCACGATCGTTTCGAGCATCGAGTATCGATTGGGAATCGAAAATATTGGTCCTTCCTGATACGGCGCGACTGGTTCGTTTGTCCACTTTCCATCCGGCAGATCGGCAGGAAGGTTGAGCAAAAACGGATTAGACGGAACGCCCAAATCCTCGAACGCAAGTTGATCGCCGACTAGAGACTGATCAAGTTCGTCGAACGTGAAATCGGCTGAAAGTAGTTCAATGGCGTCGCCATCGAGCAGAAGTCGTTCTTCAATCCGTTCGAATGATGCGTTTCGGTCCATGCATTCGATTCCCTGGTGTGGAGACGAGGCGGCGCGTATCTTTCGCCCCGCTGCTTGTGTTGTTTGACGAAGCTACCTGCATGGCGCAATAGTTGTCAACTAGAAGAGTGGGCAATAGCCCTTGCTTCGGATCGTGTTCGCACGCTAAACGCTATCGAATCGACGGCGAGGATGTCTCGCTGAACTGCGTCTTTGGTCAAGCGAAAAATGTGGAGATATCTCGCCTTACATCAGCCAAGTTCAGCTTTGGTGTTTACCCAAAAAGCCTGTGGTGACTTCGTTGATGCAAAAAGCTCTCGCGTTTTCGCGGTGAGCGGTCTTTGGTTTTCCGGCGATTTGTCCCAGAAAACAGGTGGCTTTCTGTGTTCCGAAAATATTTCAGATTTCGTGGCCCCTGGTTCGGTCGGATGTTCATGTCTCAATAGAACGGCACAACGAAGCGAACGCAAAAATGTTTCAGCCGAGCTCGTTTGCCACACAACAATTTTTTTACTCGATTCGATGAGGGAAAGAAAAATGGCTAGTTCACTCCAAACCAGCGGTATTGTGTTTCAAAGCAGCATCGTATTTCAAAACGAGGGAATCACCTTTGAAAACGAGGGCATCAGCTGGGGCGTCACGTTTTAGCACTGCCTACTGAGTCGGAATTCGACCAGCGCACAAGCCGCCTTTGGGCGGCTTTCTTTTTTATCTATGCCGAGCGTTTTCTTTCGTGGACGTGGGAAGTTTTTATCTCAGCAGAATTCTGTCCCCTCGGCCAAGCCAATGTGCATGTAGAGGTTACGACCAAACCAAAACACTGCCGGAACGAGGAAACTGAAATGAGAATCGAAATTGCCCACCACGAAGCGGACGCAGAATACATCCGACACGCTCGACTTGAAACGCTGCGATCGTTGAACGTGGAACCTGATCCGTCTCTGATCGAACCAATCGCGGTGGCAACATACTTGATCGCCTACGATGATGAAACAGAACAACCTGTCGGGATGGCGGAAGTTGCAATGCTAGGAGACATCTACGAATCGTTCGATGATGCACCTTACGCATCACTTTGCGATTTGAATGCGTACTGCTGTATCAACAGAATGGCTGGCATGAGGACCGTTTACGTCGAACCCGAATATCGGCATAAATCGGTGTTTCTAGCGTTAACGATTGGCGCGGCAAAGCTGCTCTACAGTAAAGGGGCTCTGTACAGTACAGCAACGACGCGAGCCTCGGATCAGCACTTAAATCGGCTATACGAAAAGTGTGGTGGCGAGCGACTTGGTGCGGTTAGCTTAGGACACAAAGATCCCACTTCGCTGTTTGTATTCGACCTTGCCAAAACGGCGAGTCATCGAACTCTAAAACGACTGACGAGTTACGTTGCATTGCCCACAGATTTGACGCGTGTTTGAACGCACCCCTGCGGCGTTGGGCCGCGGGATGCCAAGGTTGCAAGCTGGTTGGCGAAAGAGCCGCGCGGCTAGCCAACCAACTTGATTTACCTGTCAGGCAAGCTAACAGGGATTTAAACTTAATAATCTGCGTGTCCTGAAGACCTATCGGCTGGAGAGCCGACGTCGACCCGCGACCAATGAGCCAATCGTGGCAAACACGGCTAACATGCCCGACGGTTCAGGCACCTGCTCCGGCCGAGGACCTTGCTCGTAGCCCGCATGCGAAAAGGCCACGACAAAGTCTGTGCTGCCGAATGTGCCGTCTCCATTCCAGTCGCCTTGTCCCCAGGTTGCGGGCTGACCTGTCTCATAGAGCCCAGCGGTAAAGACAGTCACAAAATCGCTACTGTTGAATTCGCCATCAAGATTCGAATCTCCGATCCACGTATTGAACAAATCTTTAATCCAAACAGTTCGGTCCGCGTTGTTTACCAGGTTGTCGTTGTTTAAATCGAACTCTGCAGGGTTGTTCGCTGCGATTGACGCAGCAGTCAGGAGATCGAGATCCACGCCGCTCAGTGCGCCGTCTGCGTCAAAGTCACCTGGCAGGGTTGCGTCAAGCGGCGTGATTGTAAAGTTGTCGAACTCAATTCCGCTTTGAGCATACAACTGAATTCCGACGTAGCCCGATTTGTATTCGTCATCAAATCCCTTCAAGACGTTTTCGTCGCCAAACGAATCGATGGTTGTAATCGTAAATGCGCCATCGACGACTTCCAGAATCCAGTGGTTGATTTCCTCAATGCCTTGGGTGTAGGGGATGTATTCGTCTGACTCAATGACTTCCATGACTTCGTACCATGGTTCTTCATTACTGATCCGCTTGTGCGAAATCAAATACGGTCCATTGAAACCGTCCAGCGAAGGAACGTCTGGCCAACGATCGTTCATCATCTGGAAGCGATAGTGTTGATCCAGGTCTTCATAGCCCCAAACAAGTCCCATTCCGTCGTTGTCGTCGGTGATGACGTCGACTTCAAGCCGGAAATTCGTGAACTTCTGGACGTTGTAATAGGCGATGGTTCCCATCAGCATGTGATCGTTTGGGCCGCCCCAGATATTTGAGCCTTGCGTGAGTACGTTGTCTTCGAATCCTAGGATGCTTTCGAAAATGTCCCAGCTGGACGGGCCTTGATCGCCAAGGTTTTCGGGATCTTCGTCGATGAATGTCCACTCGTCGAAGTTTTCGTCTTCAAAATCGATAACGATCGGATCTGCTCCAATCGCATAACTGTGACTAAACAACAATGCAAACGCGGTCGCTAGGCATGCTATGGGTTTCCGCAAACATAGACGATTCATCAGTGAGCCTCCGATTTGGAAAAATGACCTTCAAGTGAAGTGGTGCTATCTTACCAAATCGATTCTCAGAATTTGACTCTTTGTTTAAGTTTTGCGGTCTCTTCATACGCTGTTAATGCGGGCGGGGCAACCGTTTTACCCTGCCATTGGTGTGGTCACTGCTTCGAATGCACAATCTTCTTAGCCTCTGCCAATTTTTCAGGCTTTGGATCCGCAGCATCGTAGAGCTTTCGGAAATACTCGATCTCAGCAACATCACTTTTGAGCAGTTCTGCTATGTACCGCGCTCCGAGCGTTTGATAGCAAACGCTCGCCGTGATTTGAAACGGACTCAGGCGGTTCGCAGTGTCCACGACGTATCTGACGCTGTCAGAGCCTGCCATAAAGTTGTCGTCATCATTTGTTCCCGCTGGAGACGTGACTTGGCCACGCTTGTGGTCGCTTCGCCAACCTGCGGGCAATAGCCGATTGTCTTTTTGGTACTGCGCCGCTCGAAGCAGCGAATAACTTGTCTCGCCATGCGAATCTGCCATGACCGATTCGTAGATCTGAACTTGTGTCGACTTGCGGATCTCTGTTTGATGTGCTGATTGAGGCCCACCAGCTTGTTCGAATGGCAGCAGTTGTTTCTGATCGTCAACGATGCGACCACGGTCATCGTAGTCTCCAGATACAAATACCGTCTCTCCATTCGCGTCCTCAACGCACAGTCGAATCCACACGCGGCGGGACGGATAGGCTGTCGGAAGTTTGTGTCCCGCGAAATTGGTCACGAGCACATCGATCTCGAGCTGTCTGTCCTTGAGCGTCGCATTCGAGATTGTGATGCTTGCCGTTTTTTCTTGGAGAAACTTTCGAGATTGCTCGATCGAGGTGTTGAATTTTGCCACTTGCTGTGTTGAGTCGGCTGCGCCGACGGAATCACGGAGTATCGAAAGCATCAGCGTATTCGCCCCCAGAAAGCCGTGTCGCCCAAACGGCTCTCGTGGACGAAGAGGCGGAAAATCGAAGCCGTGAGGGTTACGAGCAATTCGCGTTTTGATCGGATTTCCATCGAGGTCTGCGGTCGGCATGTGGCAATCTTGGCAGCTCGCCGCATGCTCTCCAGGCGACGGGACTTCGTCGTTGTAGTGTGAGTTCTGCCATTCGACGTAAGGACCTTGTTCTAGCAACGTGTGGCCCGTTGCTGTTCCGTCCGAGTTCAATGCATGTGTGAACAGAGTATGGCACGATGCGCACAACGCTGACTTGCGAACGTGAGGACTTTCGGTCGGCACATACCCCGTGTGACGATACATCGGCATTGCGAACGGACGAGCATGTGGTCCGAAAATCTTGCCGTGTCGGCCAATTTCGAATTTGCCGCTGAACGATGTGTCATCGCCCAAACCTTCAGGTGGAATCTGATGGCAAACCGTGCACGAAACTCCGTCCGCGGCAAGCTTGGCGTAAGTTGAATCGCTGTCGAGGAACAACGCTCGGCTTGGTTTGACGCCGTTGATTTCCGCTTCGACGGAAGCCATCGGTGCGTGGCATCGTAGACACTTCGCTTCGATCTCTTTTTTTCGCGAAGGCGTCAAGGCGACTTCTGAAGCCACGACGGCTCGCCACAGAGGGTCAACCGATGAATTCGCCATCATCGTCGTGGGCCACAGATCAGCTGGCGCGACGGACCGTCCCTGTGCATCTCGCAACGCCTTCGCGTTAGGAGAACTACTATGGCATTGAGCACAACGACCGGATGTCGTGAAGAACTTCGTGTCAGTGATCTCCGTAGCGACTGAAGCCTGGACGCCGTCTTGTGCCAGAATTGGCGAAGTCGCGGCGGCGATGATTAGCATCACGCCCATGACGAGGCTACTCGACAATACGTGATGCAGTGAAGTGGTCACGTGATTCAAACGCATGATTCGGTCCATTGTTTCTTGAGATTCGCTCGCGAACATCTGTGCAGACTCAGCAATGTCAGCGGAGCCTCGCATGCTGCACGGTAGTAAGGAAGTGGACACAAGCCGGGACGGAATAGCCGTGCCGCTAACAAACCGCTCTTGCCATATCTTCACAACCGACTTCGCATTTGTCGCCCCGTCACTTTGTAGCGGCGCCATTGCATCGGACGCCTTTACCATTGCAGCAGCTGTTTGCGTTGCAGTTCCCGTCACATGCATCTTGGCTGCACTCTTGCGCGCTTATCTGGCATTCTGAACATCTTTCAGGTTTCGCGGAGCTGGCGGTTTGTACGCTACTGGTCGAGCATCCTCCACAACAGCCGGAACCGTCTAGGCCCAGTTCTGCAGCTGCACTCCAGCGTCCTTGGCCTTTTGTCGGCGCCGTGGTCGTGTTGTCTTGCTCAGCGACTTTTTCGGTCGGCTGCTCGGGCTCGCGATTTCCGGAGGCGTTTTGCGTCATCAGCGCGAACGCGATGGAAGTTCCAAACACAATCGCTAGACCGGTCGATATCAAAATGCTCTTTTTCATCTAATCGTACTCCACGTTAGGCGTGATTAAATCGAGTCCCAGAACCCTTCGTGGAACTCGCGGCAGCGGTTCCGTGAACAAAGCAATTTCGATGCCATGCGGAAGAGCTCAAAGCAGAAACGTAGTGGATCTTGCTAAAGATCCCTCGCCACCCCGCATCAATGGCACGCTTCCAATCACAGGTGTGAAAAAAATGCGCACCTCGGTTCAGGATGCCGAGCAGAATTTGCGATGCAGAAGTGGAGTTCCGTTTTTGTTAGGATGGCTCGGAGAACGCAAAGGTTGAGCACCTGCACCACTATGAAAAAAATCCCGACTTCAATCGCGATTCTCGGTATCGTCATTGCGTGGATCACATTCGCTGAATGGCAACGCCGCGAATTCGTTCACCAGCGAAAATCGCTGCAAGAGTCTGTCGAACGACAAGCAAAGTCGATGGTGAGTGCAATTGCCAGCATCGTCGAATCGCATCGGTGGTTCGGCCCCTTCGTCCAAAACGAACTAAATTCTGCGTTGCAGCGGATAGCCCGTTCGGCCGACGTGTTGGCAGTGGCGATCATGCAAACGGACTCGCGTGACAAACGGATCTTTGGAGCGGGCGACGCAAAGCTGCTCGACCTTTCCGTGGCAACCGATGGACTTTGGACGACCGATGGGTTTGCGATCGGCCATCCGTTTCAAATGACTACGTCGCCGCCCAATCGCGGGATGGGATTCGGAGGCCTCGGCCACGTCGACCATGAATTGTTTGATGGCAGGTTCGTGCATTCATCGCCCGCGAACGACCAGCTGGGCGATTTCAAGGCCGTTTTGCTGTTGGACCGATCTGGCGTTGACCAGCAAATTCAACGAGAGCTGCGAAACCGAGTTCTGCTTGTTGCGTTTGGCGGTCTTGTGTTGGCGTGTACTGCGGTCGCGTGGACGACGACCGTACGATTGGCGGAAGCTCGAGGGACAGCTCGACTTCTGAAAGCCGAATCGCATCATTTTCAGCAGCTTGGTCAGGCGGCTGCGGGATTGGCTCACGAAACCAGAAACCCGCTCGGCATCATTCGAGGTTGGGCGCAGCGGCTTGTCTCGGCGGGGTTGCCGACTGACGAGCAACAGTTTCAGGCGGAAGCGATGGTCGAAGAATGTGATCGCGTCACGGCGAGAATCAATCAGTTTCTTGCATTCGCACGACCACCCGAATTGCAGATCGAAACGACAAGCGTGCGCGAAGTCATTGAGCAGCTATTACTTGCGTTAGAACCGGATTTGGACGATCGTTCGATTGTGGTGGACATCGAACACGTTGGCCGTGAAAACATACAGGCCGATCGGGAACAACTTCGACAAGCCGTATTTAACCTGTTGCTAAACGCCGTGCAGTTTTCGCCCGATGGCGGGACGATCACGATGAGGTTTTCGCCGCAGCCGACTCGCGGTGAGTTCCGCCTGGAAGTTGCCGATCAGGGGCCGGGGCCGCCACCGGAGTCAATCGGCAAACTGTTTGAGCCGTACGTCACGTCTCGTCCCGAAGGCACCGGATTGGGACTCGCGATTGTCCAACGCATTGCGACGGCTCATGGTTGGAACGTCGGTTGTTCCAAACGCGAAAACGGCGGCTCCGTGTTTTGGATCGACTCGATGGCTGCCAGTCGAAAAGGAGCATGATCTATTGGAAGGCAAGCACACGATTTTGGTCGTTGATGACGAACCTGCGCAGCGAAAACTGCTCGGTGACTTTTTGAGGTCAAATGGCTTTTTGGTGGAAGAAGCGAATTCGGCAGAGGCGATGTTCGAACTTTTGGTGAAGCAAGTTCCCGACATGATTTTGCTCGACGTGCGTTTGCCCGGAATAAGTGGTATCGAGGCAATCCCGAAAGTTCGCGCGATCTCTGCAAGCGTGCCCATTACGTTGATCACTGCCTACGCGGACATACGGCAGGCCGTGACGGCAATGAAGGAGGGTGCCGAGGATTACATTTCGAAGCCGGTCGATTTGGAAGAGCTACTGGTCGCGATCCACGATACGCTCGGGATTGAACATGACGAGTCAAACATCGATCGCGTCGAGTTGCCAGAATTGCCGATCGATTTTGTCTATCAGAGCGCGGCGATGCGGCGATTGTTGGAGACGGTGGCAATTGTCGCGCCGTCGGCTGCTCCGGTTCTGATCACTGGACCGAGCGGTACGGGGAAGGAATGGATCGCCAGGCTGATTCATGCATGGAGCGACCGGTCCGACAAGCCACTCGTCACCGCGAACAGCGCGGGCCTGACCGAGACACTTGCGGAAAGCGAACTGTTCGGTCATACGAAGGGAGCTTTTACGGGAGCCGCGGCGGCCCGTGACGGTTTGTTTCGCTCGGCTGATGGAGGCAGCTTGTTCTTGGACGAGATTGGGGAAATGCCAATGACGTTGCAGCCAAAGTTGCTGCGAACTCTGGAAACAAAAGAGGTGACCGCAGTCGGTTCCGACAAGTCTGTCAAAGTGGATACGCGTATCATCGCCGCGACGAATCGTGATCTGGCAATCGAAGTTGAGCAAGGCCGATTCCGCGAAGACCTTTACTACAGGATCAACGTCGTCGAGCTGTACGTTCCTCCGTTGGCCGAACGCCGCGACGACATTGTTCCTCTGGCACGGTTCTTTGCGAATCAGTTTTCTGGGAGGTCGATCCGCTTGTCTCCTCGAGCCACGCAAATGCTGATCATGCATTCGTGGCCCGGCAACGTTCGCGAGCTGCGGAACGCGATTCAACGCGCTTGCTTGAGTTGTCGAGGTGACGTGATTCTTCCTGATCATTTTCCCGACAAGTTGAACCGGGAATCTCTAATCGCGAACGGCAGCGAGCATGACACAAATCGGTTGTCTAACATCGAACGCGCTGCAATCTTGGCGACACTAGAAGAATGCAACGGCAATCGGACTCACGCCGCCAAAAAGTTAGGGATCAGCCGCCGATCGTTGATTCAAAAATTGAGACTGTGGCGAGAAAGCGGGGAAGAGCCATTGGAGGCGCCCTGAAGGAACATGTTGCTTCTACTTTACGCGACCGTGCGGGGAGCGAGCTTGCGAATTTTGGAGAGGGGATTAGCCGCGAGTTAAGTTTTACGGACGGTGTTTGCGGCCCCTCCCCGAAGCTTCGTTCCTCAGCTTCGACCCTCCCCGCGCGCGGGTGAAGTCTGTTGAACTTAAAAACACGCTGCGCTCGTCTGTGCGTCGCAAGGTCAAACCAGTCGCTTCCGCGACGAATCATCTTCTGCGAAGAACGAGTCGATCGCTGATATCACGGCATCGGAATCAACGGTTGCTTCAGCCGAAGCGACGTAGTTTCCAGTACGGAATGCGAGGACGATGTCCGATGAATCGAAGTCGCCGTCGCCGTTCCAATCGCCTTCGTAAAAAGTCGAGTTGCCTGAAATTCCATCTTCGTATTCGCCTGCCTGCATGACGAGCACTAAATCGCTCGAATCAAATCTTCCGTCGCCGTTTACGTCACCAATGGAGTCGATGCGTCCGGTGAACGCCGTTAGATGGTTTTCAGAGCCGTTCATCAAGTTCGTGTAGACTCGACGAATATCCGCGTTGTCAGTTTCATCAATGGCGTTCGCCAAATCCGTGATGTCGGTTTCTTCAATGAAGACGCCGACCTCATAAGCGCTGAGCAAATCTTGCGCACCTTTTTCCACCAAATCGTTATACATTTGCGCGAAAATCGCATTGGTGAATTCACCTGGCTCATCGTTGACGACCGGATCTTCAATGCCATAACGATCGAGCAAGTTAAGCACAGACTGCATGTGCCGCGATTCCGATTCTGCGATGTTTGCAAATGTGCCATTGTCGTACTGTTCGGCCAATTCGAGATAGACATCGCGGGCGAGCTTCTCTTCTTCACGCATAAAAACCAGGTTCGCCTGTTCTGCCGCAGAAAGAACGACATCACTGGCTAGCAGGTCTTTGCGTTCTAGCGCTTCAAACGTAGTTCGAGATTCGTGCCGATTGCGGATCTTCTTGTATGAAAACATTTCCCGTTCCTCCTTTTGTTGAGTGGTTCAAATCCGTTCATCGCATTAGGCAAACTGCGTGCCACAAATCCGATGCATCTGTTTTGGCACGACCTGTGCATTACAGTTCAGCTGAACCAGAAACCGTAACCTTGCGTGGAGGACAAAGCGATGAAAAGAGTAATGCTAACTTCAGTCGTGATCGCACTCGTGATCGGAAGCCAAGTCGCTCATGCTCAACGAAACGGAATGAGAAGGGGGCGTTCGTCCGGCGCTCGCTCGGCGTTTCAGCAAGGCGGTGCTAACTCGCAGCGGTCCAGCCAATTCCAGTCGACACCACGAGGACTTGGCAGAGGAAATCAACGCGGCCAATCGGCGATCGGCAGAACGTCAACTACGCCGTTGTCAGCGGACGAGATGACTGACTTGATTTATATGCGCCAAGAAGAACAGCTTGCGCGGGACGTCTACCTGGCTTTGGGTGAGAAATGGAATCTGCCGATCTTCGCGAACATCGCCAGGTCTGAGTCTCGTCACATGAACGCGATCGCAGGATTGCTCGCGAAGTACAACATCCCGGGCCCCGTCAGCAGAGATGTACGAGGTCAGTTTGCGGATGCAAAGCTCGCAAAGTTGTACGGCACGCTGGTGGCGACTGGACTGAAGTCTGAAGCCGACGCGATTCGAGTCGGAATTCAGATCGAAAAACTAGACATCGCGGACTTGAATAGCGACCTGAGCACGACAACACACAGCGACATTCGCAGTGTGTATCAAAAACTGTTGCGAGGCTCTCAAAACCACTTGCGAGCCTTTACGTCGAAGCTTAACTGATAACCAGTGCAGCAACCCGTAGTGGAAGTTGCCAAACTTCCTTCGGCCCGTCTCGGAAGGGATCTTTGACGAGTTTGTAGTCCCGCCTTCAGGCGGAATCTGATTTTCACGACCGTTTCGCCTGAAGGCGGGACTACGAACA
>JAGQPC010000553.1 GCA_020426925.1 Planctomycetales bacterium
ACGGAATGGATCGCGGCATGCTTAGAAGAATCCAACATTCGCTGGGGAGAACTGGTTGGCGGGCTGCTGATTGTCTCGTGCTCAACGGCGTTGGTGATCAGTTTTTGGGCGGAGATCTCATCGCGGCCATTACTGAAGTTTGGAGTGTTCAACGGAGTCATCGCCGCGTTGTTCCTGCTGGGAATTCACGCCTCCCGAAAATGGAATCTCCCATCAACAAGCCAAGGATTGCTGTTGATTGCGATGTTGCTGGTGCCGCTCAATTTTCTCGCCATTGCTGCGTTCACGCGCGAGGCACGACCTGACTTGTCCACCATTGGCGGAGAGATGGTTTCGTTAGCACTGTTGTCGACATTCTGTTATCTCGCCGCCCAAATCACGGTTCCTCGCTGGCCGTTAGCAACTGCGATCGGAGTTATAGCGATCTCGGCGTTACAGTTGCTTGTTCGCCGCTGGATTGGCCCGGCCTCGTCTATGATCGCGATTCGTTCAATGGCTGGAGTCGTCGCGACGATTTATTTCGCATCTCACTTGCCCGCAGTTTTGTTTCACCGCCGACAGTTGGACACTTCGGATGACGCGAGTCAAACCAATTGGATTGATGCAGCGACTCAGACGTGGAAACTGATTGGCCTGATATCGTTTGCGGCCGGGCTGTGCCTCGCCTTTCTTGTTTTCCACAGCGAGCGACCGGGCATGGCGTTACAAAACGTTTCGCTGTTTGGCGGTTTGCTTGCAGCGCCTGGTCTCTTGTTTGCGTGCACGATGTCGCTCACGGCGAGTAGCTGCAAAGCAAGCTCCGTGTTCGTACCTTCAACCGCGATTGGTGCCGCAGCGGCTCTGCTGATTTTTGCATCCATCGCGTTTTCGTGGCCACAACCAGCGTTCTTAATGCTGACGAGCTTCGTTGCGATGGCCGTTTTCATGTGGGTATCGCTGGAGTCCAAAATTGACGTCGGACACTACGCCTCAACCGGCCTTTTGGCAGTGATCATTGTTCTGGCAGGACACGTTGCACTCGGCAATATATCGTTGACCGTCGACTCATCCCAAGTCGTGGTCGAGCACCTGTTGTCACCCATCAACGGCATGCTGCTGATCGTTGCTTGTGCTGTTGCAGCCGGCGTTTCGCAAGTATTTCGGCACCTTAGCCGATCAGATGTCGCGATTGCGTATTTGCGAAGCTCAGGCGTGCTTGGCAGCATCGCGGTCGTTTATGCGTTCGTGTTCGGATTCACGAATACCGGTGATCCGGCGGGGCTCATCTGGATTTCCGCCGTGCTATCGGCAAGCAGTGTCGTCGCCGCACTAAAGCTAGAACGCCCGACATTGTTGTTTGCCGCGTGGACACTGTGCGCCGTAGCGTCGCTGCAATGGTTTACATTCGGATTTCCCATTTTCGAAAACTTCCTCGACCGACTGGTGATGTCATTTCTGTGCGTTTGCACGGTCACTGTAATCGCGAGATTGTCTCTCTGCCGTTTTGGCGAAAACGAATCTGCAGCGCTGACTCGGACCTGGCTTTGCGTTTCCACGGCCGGGCCAGTCGTCGCGGCCGTGGTTTTGTTTATTCGCGCCGCATTGCAGTTCGACGCTGTTGATCCAAGCCTTTTTGCGTGGCTTGCGGGAATCCTTTTTGTTAGTTCGCTCGCCGAACGAAGTCGAGAAATGTTCGCGGGATTTGAGATTTTCGCGTGGGCAGCGTCAGCATTGTGGATTCAGCACGCACTAATTTCCACAGAAGTCATCGGCCACGGAATGACAGAATGGCTACAGCCAGAACACTACCATGAACAGACAATTCTGTTTGCATGTTCGTCGCTCGTCGCGGCCGGAATTCGTCTTGCAGTCGTCCGAGTGGATCTGCGTTGGCCTCGCGACACGGGACAACGAATGTCGAGTGTCCCCGGTCGAATCTCGCCCATCGTATTTGCGACTTCTGCAGTCGCATTAATTCTCGCAAGCGCCGCATACAGCGCATTACCTGGCGTGATGCAAGAACTGAATTTGCTTCAGAACGTCGATTTAGGCCGCGTCGTCGAGCCCATCGCGAGGTTTCAGTTCACTGGAATCGTTCACGACGTTCAGCATCGGCTGCCCTGGTTAAGTCTCGCCACTGCAGTTGTCGCGACGGTATCTGTGTTCCGATTCAACAATTCGGAAGGCGAGACGTCAAATCGAACAAAGTTCGCGATCGTCGCAGCACTTGGACTCAGCCCGTTTCTCATGATCACGCAACTTTGGCAATCAGATGTCGCAGTAGCTTCGGCAATGAGATGGACGACGTCGATCTACTTCCTGCTGGGCTGCGTCGTCTTGTGGACGGAAAAACTCTGGCTTCCCGTTTTGATTCGCCTGCGATTTATACAGCCAACCGAATCAGACCGAGCGTCCAACGACATCGGAACGGACCTGTTCAGGTTTGTCGTGTTGTTCGCCTTCGCGATTGTTCCGGCGCTCGCAATGATTTCTCTTGTCGGGGCGAATGCGTTGGCGTACCACATGACCGACGCATCGCGCTATGCGTCGGTCATGACAGTGCTTTGTGGTGTGCTTATTTGTGGACTGGCAGCATTTGTGGTTCCTGCCGATCGCGGAAAGTTTCTGGTCGCTACAAAGCAGGCGCTCTCGACGTTGTCCGGATTAGGATTCGTCTGCGTTTCAGCTGTCGTAATCGCAGAAGTCTCGCAAGTACTAGTTGCACATCCCGTGACTGGCCCAGACACTGATTCCGTGTTTTCCAGAATCGGACTTGCTGGAACCTACGTGACTCCTGCCGTTGTTGTCGCGATTGGCTTCGTTGGATCGGCGATCAGATTCCGGTCCGAATCGCTCGCGTTCTGTGCTACGTTGCTGACGAACATTTGTGTTACGGCCGCAGTTTTGTTGATTCGTAAAGGGCTGATGTCGACCGAACAGTGGCTTCAGTTGGGCGCCATCAACGGCATTGCAACCGCAGTCTGTGTCGCAGCCTGGGCAATGTGGAGGCACTCTTGGACCTTCGATCGCGCTGAGCACGATAAACAGCGCAGTCTAGATCTTGCCAGAGTCGCATTTGGTATCGGTTGCAGATTCACCGCCATCGTGGTCGTCGCGATCACCACGCAGCTCTTCGGTCGAGTAACACTTGCGTTTAGCCCAAATGTTGCGGCGCTGGGCATTGGTACAGTCGGTGCAATTGCGTTTGCACAGTCGCGGCTTGATTCGCGTCGACGAATCGCTGCTGTATTTGGCCCGGTTTCGAGATTACTGCTTTCAACGGCCTTCGTCGTTTTCAGTGTGACAGCGATTCCGTCAACAACTAGTCCAGCAGCGTACGTGATCGTGCTGTGCAGTTTGCTGCTGCTGCCAATCGTGACTCTGCTTCCTGACTTTCACAGACAACTTGCGATTGCGCGACTGAATCAGCAGTGGCAGAGCACGGCGATCGCGTGGCTACTTCTCGCGTCGTTATTCGCTATCAGAACGACAGGCTCAAACTCACTATCTGACTGGTTCAGCTGCGGGGGATTGGCCGTTGCGGCAATCGTGGCTGCGGTCATCGGTCACCAAGTCGAGCGAATGCGGTTTGTGTATCTCGGCGCCGTGTTCTTCGTCGCTGCGGCTAACGCCTGGGGAGCGATGGAATCGCAGTTCAAGACACTTCAAGACTTCTTAAGGATTAATTTCGCTGCGATCGCGTTGCCTGCGGCAGCGTGGGCAGTAGCTGGCCACCGCGCGCATTGGGTTCGCATTCAACAGAGAATCGAAAAGTATGTGCGGATGTCGGTATTCGTATCCAGCGGTGCGACGTTCGCGCTGTCGGCCTGCATGTTTGCAGCGAGTCTAAATTCTCCGACGCATTCTTCTCCATGGATCGCATGGACGAACGTCGCAGTCTGTATCTTTTCTGTAATAGCGATTGCCGGCTCGAACGTGCGAATCCAACACTGGCTTTATCTGCTCGGCCTGGCTGCCACCGCGGTCTATTTGGAAACGCTTAGTCTACCGGCAAGCGACGCAGTTTGGGCCGGGTGCCTTGCGTTGTCCGCGTTCGGCTTGATCGCCAACTACCTTGTCAGTCGTGCCGACGACATACGAAGCTTCTTCGCAAACTATTTGCCTTACCTTCGAGTGATCGAGACAGAAGCGGCAAGCGAATCTAGGTCACACTTCGACTTGTTTTCAGTTTCGGCAATTCTCATCGCGGCAGTTGTCACGCTGCTAAGTTATTCGACTCAATTCACTTGCGAATCAGCTGCGTTGCGACTGGTCACAGCGCAGGCCGTTTTTGTTCAAGCGTTCGCGTTGGCGCTGCTGCCGATCCGTCGCTTCCATTTCGGTCGAATATTGTCGCTGGCGCTGATCGAATTGGCAGTGATTGCGTTTGGCTGGTCATGGCTACCGCACGACGCAATCAGAACGTTGGATCGCATCGTTGTCGCTGCGGTGGGTAGCGCGATTGTCACATTCGCCTACTCATTTGGCCTCGTTAAACTTGTCAAAGAGGAAAACGAATGGACGCGGTCTGCAACGCGACTTGTGCCTTGGGTTTCGGGGCTGATTGTCGTCTTGGTCGCAGCAGTTCTAGCAGTAGAAGCCAGTTACTTCGTACGCGGCGAACTCGTGGATATTTCCGTTCCGTCCTCACTTGCTGTTTCCGGAACGTTGATTGCAGTGGCGCTCGGATGTGTAACGTTAGCGATCTGGCCGGGACGAGATCCATTGAGCCTCAAGCGAGAGCAGCAAGCTGGTTACGTCTACGCGGCCGAAGCAATTCTTGCCATGTTGTTTGCGCACCTTCGTATGAGCATGCCTTGGCTGTTCGGCGGTTTCTTCGAACAAGTGTGGCCATTGATCGTGATGGGGATCGCATTCTTGGGAGTGGGGATCGCCGAATTTGCGAAACGCCAAGGCCGCGAAGAACTATCCAAACCACTGGAACGTTCCGGCGCGTTTTTGCCGATGCTTCCTGCCATTGGAGTTTGGATCGTCCCAACAGAAGTCAACTTTTCATTGCTGATGTTTGTCACGTGCATTCTGTACGCGATCTTGGCAAGCATGCGGCGATCTTTCGGATTTAGCGTTCTTGCTGCGGTCGCAGGAAACACGGGACTTTGGTACCTGCTGAACCAGCAAGGAATTGCCTTGTTAGGTCACCCACAGGTTTGGCTGATTCCGCCAGCACTGTGTGTGCTCATCGCCGCATCAATTCACCGAAACCGACTGACTGAATCTCAAAACGCGAGTATTCGCTACGGCTGCGCTTCGACGATATACGTTTCGTCGACGGCGGACATATTTATCAACGGAGTCGCCGATGCTCCTTGGCTGCCGGTCGTCCTCGCTATACTGTCGATCGCCGGAATCTGCATCGGGATAGTGTTCCGGATTCGAGCGTTCTTGTTCCTGGGGATTTCGTTTTTGATGGTCTCGTTGTTGACCGTTGTTTGGTTCGCTGCAGTCGACCTCGACCAAACCTGGATATGGTATGTATCCGGAATTCTTATGGGCGTTTCCATTCTGGCACTGTTTGCATTTTTCGAAAAGAAACGGCAGACAGTACTGCACACTCTAGAACAACTAAAAGAGTGGGAAGCGTAACGTCACCCAGAGGTTGAGTTACTCGATATCTAAACGAAAAAGGGCCGCATTGGATTCGATCCAAGCGGCCCTTTCGATCGACAGGCAGGAGTTACTTACTGGCCAAGCAATGCTGCGTTGGCGGCATTCTGAGCCTGCAGGGCAGCTTGCGTTGGCAACGGCGAGGTTGGAGCCGTTGGGTGCAAGACAACTTCTGCCGGTTTGGTGACTCGCAGCATTTGCTTATGACCGAGGCGGCCGTCTGGCAGCACAATGTCGAGTCGGATTAAAACGCTTTCTTTGATCGCCATTGGTGGCAAGGTGATCGTGACTCCCGTTGTCGCCCATTTGTGGACTTGTACTGGAAGCTTAATGTCGTTGAACACCATGAACACGTCGCCTGGGACATTTCCGAGGAAATTTGCTGGTAGTGTCAACGTCGATCCCATTGGAACGGTTGGAGCGTTCGGTGCTTCAACGACGGGTGGTGCTACTGCAACTTGAGGTGCAACTTGATGAACAACCGGATTGACGACGGTGACGGGTCGAACAACATGAGTCACTGGTCGAACCACCGTGGTGTAACGATGGTATCCGCCGTAAGAACGGCCACCGCAGCCGGCAAATGCCTGTGTTGAAAGCGAGCTAAGTGCGACGGCCAAAGTGGCGACGATTGCGAGTGTTTTGCGAGACATGATTTGGGTTCCTTAACATTGAAAGCTGTTTGTTTTTGTTGTTGGGAGGCGTTTGCTCCCACAGTTGGCTAAGCGAACAAGCGTGCTCGTCGTTACACTGGAAATTGAGAATTCCTAAATCGACCGCAGTCCCTTGAATTTTCAGCGAAAAAACGCGGGATTTTGGACACGGAGTCCGTTAGAATACGCCTGCCGGACGGGATCTGAGCAGCTATTAGAGATTTGCACTGGGCGACGACAGCTCGATAAGAAGATTAAGCAAAGGACGACAATTTATGTGGCGACGTGGCAAGAATGGCGTATCAAATCGAAAAACACGACTACGACTTCAAGAAACTCTAGAAACGCGTCAACTACTCGCGGGTGACTTGATCGCTCATTGGAATGCCACATCAATCGCTACCGACGAAACGGGGGCGATTACCGGATGGACCGATTCCGTTGGCAATATTGAAGCCGAACCAAAGGGCGCACCTGTCCTACTCGCCGACGGCATCAACGGCCGCCCCGGAGTCCAATTTAACGCCACGGACGGCGACGATCTGTTTCGCGTCCGCGCAGCAGACAGCCCGCTCGCCAGGGCAACTGATTTTTCGGCGGTCGTCGTCTTTGAAACAGACTCTCAGTCGCTGGTTGGCGGAAACGGAAATTGGTTCCAGAATTCAGGGCTCGTCGATTCAAACTCGAACGGCTTGTCGACCGATTGGGGACTCACGATGAACGCTTCCGGCCAGGTTGCAGCTGGCATGGGAGACGGATTCGGCAACCCGAGCAAAACGGTCTACTCGACAGAGACAGGTCTTAACAATGGAGAGCATCACGTCGCGGTCATCAGCCGATCGGGGGCCAACCTTTCCGTTTCAGTTGACGGACAGCCATTCACTTCAGTCAATGACGCAAGCTCACAAGAACGCGCACGATTGGATCTCACAATCGGCGCTCTAGCTACTGGTAACAACGGTTTCACCGGTGTCATCAGCGAAGTACGGCTCTACAACGGGGCCTTAAGTCAGGCCGAAGTGAATACGCTCTACAGCCAGTTAGATTCGGTTTACAACAACGGAGCCCCGATCGCGGTCGACGATGCATACGAACTGACCGAAGATCCTGGATTCTTCTTTATCGCGCCAGGACAAGGCGTGCTGGCCAACGACTCCGACCCAGATGGAGACGCATTGACCGCAGTAGTCGTGGATACAGTTAAACACGGCACGTTGGCCCTCGTCGCCAACGGTTCGTTCTCGTATGCCCCTGAGCGTAATTTCTTCGGCACCGATTCGTTTACCTACACGGCGAATGATTTCCGAGCATCAGAGCCCGCAACGGTAACGTTTACCGTAACTCCGACGTATGACGCGCCGGCCGCTGTTGCAGACAGCTACCTGGCGCGGCCAGCTACCGTTCTGCGAATTCCGAGTCTGGTCGGTGTCACGACGAATGATAGCAATCCGGATGGTGCATCGCTCGAAACGATGCTCGTCCAGGACGTCGCCAACGGTACGCTCACCTTCGGTACGGACGGATCATTTACCTACGATCCCGGTGCCTTTACTGGTACTGCAACGTTCAGCTACCGAGTCACCGACGGTACGACACCGTCGGCACCAGCAACAGTTTCAATTCGAGTTAATAGCGCCCCAATTGCTTCGGATGACAACTACACTACGCCAGAAGATTCGGCGTTGTCTGTCAATGCAGCTACTGGCGTGCTTGCCAACGACGTCGACAACGAAGGCGATGCGTTAACCATCACGCTGCTCGACACGGTCACTAACGGAGAGCTTTCATTCTCGGAAGAAGACGGCAGCTTTGATTACACGCCGAACGCGAATTTCTCGGGTGTGGACTCGTTCACCTACAAGATCAATGACGGCCTTGTCGACGCAAACGCAACGGTCACGATCCAAGTCGAAGCTGTCAACGATTCACCGATCGGATCGCGTGATTCATTCATTTTGGAACAAGGGACGACCATCGTCGTCCCCGCCGCCAGCGGCGTTCTCGCAAATGACATTGACATAGATAACGACGTGTTAACGGCAAGTCTAGTAACGCAAGCTGTTCGTGGCACGGTGACGCTGAACGCCAACGGCTCCTTTGAATACAACACAGCAGAAGAATTCGTTGGCATCGATTCGTTTAGCTATACCGTGTCAGATGGTGTCGTCACGAGTACACCGATTCAGGTCGATCTGATCTTTGAAGCCCCGCGCGGAAACACAAATCCAACCGGCGATTCGATCGTGACGTTCAACGAACTGATGTACAACCCGCCTGCAGAAGATGATTCGACGCTGGAGTGGGTTGAACTGCACAACCAGCAAGCGATCGATATGGACATTTCGGGCTGGAGTTTGGACGGCGGATTCTCGTTCGATTTTGCCGAAGGAACCGTCATTCCGGGCGGCGGTTATCTCGTAATCGCGTCCAATCCGGAAGAACTGGCCAAAGCTGGATACGAAGGAGCACTCGGTCCGTTTGTTGGCCGATTGAGCAATGGTGGTGAGACGATCGAGCTACGCAATAACTCGAATCGAATCATGGACATCATGAACTACAGCGACCGCGGCGACTGGCCCGTTGAAGCCGACGGAACTGGTGCCACGCTCGCAAAAGTACGTCCTCACACAGCATCAATCCAATCACGCAACTGGTCGTTCAGTGATAACGTCGGCGGCACGCCAGGTGCGGAAAACTTCGCGTCGCAGTCGAAAACAGATACGTTGATGTTCACAGAAATCGCGGCCGTCACCAGCGACAATTTCCAAATTGAAATCGGCAACTACGGTGACACGGCGGTCAATCTTCAAGGCATGCAAATCGCTTCGACGAATCCAGAACACGCCGCATACACGTTCGGTGCACAAACGATTAACCCAGGTGGCTACGTGGCAGTCAACGCAGCAACTCTGGGATTCACCGCAGTTTCTGGCGACGTACTGTCGATCGTTTCCGCGGACGGCAGTAGCGTGAAGGACGCTCGAATCGCGACGAGTCGCCTACGAGGTATGTACGACGGCGAATGGATCTTCCCTGCATCAGAAACCTTCGGAGCAGCAAACCATTTCGAGTTCAATGACGCGATCGTGATCAACGAAATCATGTATCACGCGCCCGGGCTCTACATTGACAGTGCCGAACGATATTTCGAATCGAACGAACAATGGCTGGAGTTGTACAACCGCAGCGATGCGGAAGTCGACATGACCGGGTGGAGCTTTAGCGACGGGCTCAACTTTGATTTTCCCGAAGGCACAAAACTCGGTGCGGGCCAATACCTTGTCGTCTCTAATGATCCGCAAGGATTGGCCGCGAAGTATGGCCTCGATGCATCGAAGATTCTAGGACCGTTCAACTCGAATCTTGCCAACGGAGGCGAACTGTTACGGCTCGTCGACACAAACAACAATCCGGTCGATGCAGTCGAATACTACGACAACGGCCGCTGGGCACAATACGCTGACGGCCGAGGTTCAAGTCTAGAACTGCTTGACCCAAACAGCGATAACAACGTTGCCGAGTCCTGGGCGGCCAGCGATGAATCGACCAAATCGCCTTGGGTCACTATCAACTACAAAGGGCTGGGCACCAACGTGCTCAATGGCCCCACAACTTACAACGAGCTCCTTCTTGGAATGCTCGACCGCGGCGAAGTATTGCTCGACGACATCAGCGTCATCGAAAATCCCGGAACGCCCGATGCAGTCGAAGTTATTCAAAACGGCACGTTTGAAGGCGATGCAATTGGCGGCGAGGCAGACAAATGGCGAATCATTGGTACGCAACATGGAACAGTAATCGAAGACCCGACCGATCCGAACAATAAAGTCTTGCACTTGTTGGCGACCGGCCCGACCGAGCACATGCATAACAACGCTGGGACAACGTTCAAAGTTGGCGACGACTATATTCGCATCGACCGCAGCGCGGAATACGAGATCACGTTCCGCGCGAAATGGGTCGGCGGCTCGAACCAGTTGCACTCACGAATTTACTTCAACCGGTTGGCTCGTCAAACGCGACTGCCAATGTCAGACAAGCCGGGAACGCCAGGCGAACGAAACTCGGTCGCTGTTGACAACGCTGGTCCAACTTACGAAGGGTTGATGCATTCGCCAGTCGTTCCAAATCCGAATGAACCAGTTACGGTCAGTGTCCGCGCCGCCGATCCAAACGGCGTATCGACGATGAAGCTGTATTACAGCGTCGCCGGTGGTCCAATGAATTCCGTCAACATGACAGATACCGGTGATGGCCTGTACGAAGGCACAATTCCTGGCCAAGCCGCCGAACTAGCGGTTCAGTTCTACGTTGAAGGCACGGACGGTAACGGTGCAACGTCAATGTTCCCCGCAGACGGCCCTGCCTCAAGAGCACTCTATCGAGTCCAAGATGGCGAAGCCACTGATACTCCGCTGCACAATTTCCGCATCGTGATGACGCCGGACGACACCAGCTTCTTGCATTTGACAACAAACGTCATGAGCAACAACCGGATCGGTGCCACCGTGATCTACAACGAAAGTGAAGTCTTCTACAACGTTGGAGTTCGCCTGAAAGGCAGCCAGCGAGGTCGAGACAAAGTTGTCCGTGCAGGTTTCAATCTCCGCTTCGATCCAATGCAGCCATTCCGTGGCGTCCATGAAATTGTTGGAATTGACCGAAGCGGAAGCGGTGACGAATACAGCCAGGAAGAAATTATCGTCCGGCAAATCCTCAATCACGCTGGGGATCTACCACAGATCTACGATGATCTTGTGTACGTCATTGCACCACAGGACCGCCACACCGGAACAGCCATGCTAACTATGGCTCGTTACAACGACGTGTTCTTGGATTCAATGTATGAAAACGGAAGCCAAGGAACAGCGTTTGAATACGAACTCGTCTACTACCCAACATCTACTGTCGGAGGGGTAGAAGGCCTCAAGCGTCCAAATCCAGACAGCGTAACTGGGCAGTCGCTCCGTGACTTGGGTGACGACAAGGAGTTCTATCGCTGGTACTTCCTGATTAAGAACAATCGAGCGCGAGACGATTACAGCACGCTGCTCGATGCATTGAAGCTGATCGGACGTCGATCTTCGGAAGAAGGCTACCAAGAAGATGCCGCTCGAGTACTTGACGTTGACGAGTGGTTGCGAGCCCTGGCCGTTCAAAACCTAGCAGGCATCGGCGACAACTACTCGTCGGGTGCACAACACAATGGCCAGTTTTACGTACACCCGAACGGCAAACTGTTGCACTTGCCGTGGGATATGGACTTCTCATTTACGGCCGGAACCAGCGTTAATTTAATCGGCAACACTGAACTGAGAAAACTCCTTGACGATCCGGGCAACGAGCACAACTACTATGGTCACGTTTGGGATATTCTTCAGACGACATTCAACGCCGAATACATGGACCCGTGGGTCGATCACTTTGACGAACTTGTCCCGCGACAACGTTACGCCGGATTCAAGACCACGATTGATCGACGTCACGATTCGGCAATTACGCGTGTCACGCGAGCGATCGAAGAAGTGCCATTCGAAATCGGAACAGCCGGCCCTCTCAACGTAGGAAATGCCTTGACCGCGACTCTAACCGGTAGCGGCTGGGTTGACGTGCGAACGATTCAATTGCAAGGATCTGACGTTCCACTCGATATCACGTGGACCGACCCAAGCACGTGGCGAATCAATGTTCCCGTATCGCCGGGTACTAACGACGTCGTGTTGGAAGCTTACGATTTCCAAGGTCAGCTCGCGCATACCGCAACGATTTCGGTGACAAGCACGGCCGTAACGCCCGTTCGCGATTTCCTACGAGTCAGCGAAATCCACTACAACCCAGCCGGACCAACCGACGGTGAACCGAACCTCGACAATAACGAGTTTGAGTTCGTCGAATTGATCAATATCGGCAGCACAGACTTGCAGCTAGACGGCGCTCGTTTGGCACAGGTTGAAGTCGATGGCAGCACAGAAGGCATCGAATTCACGTTTGCAACGCAAACTCTTGGTGCAGGCGAACGGATCGTTGTGGCCAAAAACATCGAAGCATTCCGAGCTCGGTACGGCGACAGCGCTCGCTTGGCGCTCGGAAGCGGCGGCGATTCCGATGGCGTCTATTCAGGGCGTCTGGCAAACGGCGGCGAAACAATCACGCTGCTCGACTCCAGCGGCGCAGTCGTACAGCAATTCGCGTACGACGACTCATGGCATCCTTCGACCGATGGTGACGGACCGAGCCTGGAACGAACCAATCCAGCCGATGCGGATCTCAATCTGTGGAATCAGGCAGCGAGCTGGATCGCCAGCGGACAACTTGGCGGCACACCTGGTCGCGGAGGCGCACCTATCGGCGACTCAAACTACGATGGCGTGTTCGACTCGGGTGACCTTGTGCTTGTGATGCAGGCCGGCGAATACGAAGACGGAATTCCAAACAACTCGACGTGGGAAGAAGGCGACTGGAACGGCGACGGCGATTTC
>JAGQPC010000554.1 GCA_020426925.1 Planctomycetales bacterium
GTTGGAATAGCCCACGACCCAAGTGCGGCTATTGTTCAGCTCCGACTTTAAACGAAGTGCATAGTCCACAACGACCTCACCACCCAAGAATACAAACTGCAAGTCACCCAACTTCCACGTTGCAATCGGATATGGGTAAGCCGGTTCGATCTTGCCGTTGTCTTCCAATTGTTGTTTAAGCAATTTGGCTCGCGCGGCGATGAATTTGTCCTTCGACGTCATGTCTTCGTCTAGCTGCGTTGCGTCCGGAACGTTTTGGAAAGCCACGGGGATTTCCGCATAGGCAGATGTGAGCTGACTTTTGATGGGCAGCATTTCGTGTGTTAGCAGAACCGATTCGACAGTCGCAGCCAAATGCCGGCCATAATGTGCTGCAAGTTCATCGGCTCGGCGAGGCAAAGGATTTTGATCTGCTCCGCAGCCTGCCCAAAACATCGCCGTGCAATCGGGGTAGATTTTTTCGAGTTCGATTTGCGCAAATCCTGGGTAATCTCCGGACCATTGATACGACGACAAGACGGTCGCATGGCAAGCGTAACCAAAAACAACGCTTCGCAGTTTTCCGTCAATGTCTCTGATGGCCAATACTGGAACGTCGTGATCGAACGGTCCTCGGATAGTGCCTGCTGTTCGCAGCGACCGAATTTCAGCTTCCGAATTGTTTCGCCGATTTGCAGCGAATGTTGTCGTTCCCGTTCCCCAAGAGAGCGTTCCTGCTTGCATGCTCGTCGCTGCCTGATGGACTACATCGACGACTTTGCTGATTAGCACCGACGTGTACGAGTCGATGTGATCTTGCTGGAGCTTGTCAGCAACTGCGTAGTTCATCGGTTTTAAGTTCTCGCCGATCGCGGGTCCCGTGTGCGTGTGCGAGCAGCAAATTGCGTAGTCACCATTCTCAAAACCGTAGCGAGCTCGCAATTCACGGCCGACCAGTTGCCTGAATCTGCCACCAACGCCCACGACATCCAGCGTGATCAATGCGCACTTCTTACTGTTCGCGTCTTCCAGCACTAAGGCCTTGGCCCACAGATCGGTCAAAGTACCTTCGGCCGGTCGATCTCGAGACGCATACCCAGCCATCAGCATGGGCGTTTCCGGAGTGATCTTCACTCTGGCAACGCCGAATTGCCACGCGTTCGATTCTTGCTTTGTGGTTTCATCGGTTTGTCCGTTCACTCCGATTGCGAACGAACCGATTGTTGTGAACGCAATGAACGCCTGTAGGACTTTTCGCCGTAGCATGATTTTCTCCTTTTCAGTCATTTGACAGACCTGCGATTGTGCGCGACTGGTTGCCTCTTTGCAAACTGGACTGTGGTGGAGCATTATTCAATTCGCCGTTACGATAGCATCTGATTTCAGTGGCCTGACACGAGTATCCAATGGCGTCAACACTTTCTTATCTTCGTCTACTTCGAGCGCCCAATGTGTTCACGGCTGTCGCCGATATCGCCATGGGCTTTCTGTTCGTGACACATTCATTGGTTCCCGTCGGCGGATTAGCGTTGTTGCTCGTCGCGACTTGTGGGCTTTATTTGGCAGGAATGGTACTTAATGACGTCTTTGACGTAGAAGTCGATCGACAGGAACGGCCTCAACGGCCGATTCCATCAGGTGAGATCTCGCTCGGTCGTGCCAAAACGATAGGCTTCGGGCTGCTCGTGGTCGGCGTTGTCGCTGGCGTTTTCGCGGGATTATTTTTTTCCGCGCCGGGCGTTGGTCGATTACGATCAGGAACGGTCGCGATCATTCTCGCGCTTTCCGTGTTGATTTACGATGGCGGTGTAAAGAAAACGTTCTTTGGCGCGATTGCTATGGGGCTCTGTCGCACGTGCAACGTTTTGCTAGGGATGAGCCTGTTCCCTGCTGTTGGGCGATCCGAACTGTTGACGTTTTCCGTTTCTCAGTGGGCCGTTGCGGGCGGAA
>JAGQPC010000021.1 GCA_020426925.1 Planctomycetales bacterium
GTCACGCGCAGAAGGCATGCGATGCTGCTGTCGACATGATTCAACAGCTGACACCGCTGGACGAAAAATGGTCCGCTGCGTGCGGATTTCCACTACGGATAGGAATTGGTATCAACACGGGCAACGCTCGCGTCGGCAACGCGGGAAGTCGTCGTCGGATGAAATACGGTCCGCTTGGCCACACGGTCAATCTAGCAAGCCGACTGGAAGGAGTCACGAAAACGATCGCCGTACCGATCTTGGTAACGGAAGCGACGAGATCGCAATTAGTCGACCAGCAGAGAACTCGGCGACTTTGTCGTGTGCTCGCGTTTGGCATGGAAAGTCCGGTGCCAATCTACGAATACCGCGTGCGTGACGGCAACGCAGATTCAAAATGGGAACAACTGCGAATCGAGTACGAACGTGCTTTTGCCAGGTATGAACAGATGGAATTTGCGGCAGCCAAGGAAATCGCGGAAACTCTACTTACCGTAGACGCGTCCGATGAGCCTACAAAGTTTTTGATCGAACGGATTGAGAAAGCAGAAAGTGCAACGCCGGAATCTTTCGATCCGATCCTTCACATGACGTCCAAATAAGAACTTGCCCGGATGACAAAATCTCGCCAGCCAAACGACGAGGAATTCGACCCGCACGGAACGTTGCGGCCAGGAGATCTTTTCCAAGATGGTGATTGCGTCGAACACGTCCCAGCGAACGACGTGCCTGTCGATCAGACTCTGGCGTTGCCGGATCGCGATGCAGCAATTGAGCAACTGCGACAACTTCACGAACGGCATCTCCACGACGGGGACGACCCAGAAGTTCATTCCAGTGATCGAACGGTTTCCGGCAAGCACGGAAAAACGATTGCGAGCGATCAACCCACAACATATGATCCCGCATCGGCACAGGTCGGACAGCAATTTGGCGACTATGAACTGCTTTCGGTCATCGCAAAGGGCGGCATGGGAGTGGTCTACAAGGCAAGGCAGCGCACCTTGAATCGCGTTGTTGCGGTCAAGATGATTCTGTCGGGACATCTGGCCAATGAAGTCGACGTCGAACGGTTCCGGACCGAAGCGGAGGCTGCGGCACGGCTGAATCATCGCCACATTGTCGCAGTTCATGAAATCGGTGCTGTCGATGGACAGCACTTCTTTTCGATGGACTACGTCGACGGAAGCAGCTTGTCCGAATTGGTCCGCGAATCGCCGCTCACTCCGCAATTGGCAGCACGCTATGTTCGCGACGTCGCGTTGGCGATGGACTACGCTCACAGCCACGGAATTCTGCACCGCGATTTGAAACCATCAAACGTTCTGGTCAACCTAGATGGCGAACCGTGCATCACGGACTTTGGGCTCGCCAAACGAGTGGAAGAGAATTCGCAGCTGACAATAACCGGCATGATCGTCGGTACCCCGAGCTACATGCCGCCGGAACAAGCGATCGGAAGTCAAGACAAGATCGGCGTGCGGAGCGACGTCTATGCAACCGGTGCGTTACTTTACGAACTGCTAACCGCGGCGCCACCATTTCGAGCAGCGACTCCGTTTGAAACGATCCGGCAGGTACTGGACGTAGAACCGGTTCCACCGAGGACGGTCAACCCTTCGGTGCCGCAAGATCTGGAAACAATTTGTCTTAAGGCTTTGCAAAAGGATCCATCGAATCGATACGCTTCTGAGAAAGCGCTCGCCGATGAACTCGATCGCTTTCTGGAAGGTCGGCCGATTCTTGCTCGTCCACTCGGCTGGCCAACGCGAACCGTGCGGTGGGTCCGCAGAAATCCGGTCGTTGCTGGTTGGGCAGCGGCGGCCGCGTGCCTGTTGGTGTCAACGCTGGTTGCCACCACAGTCGGCTACTTTCAGACCAAGGCCGCACTAAATGACTCACGTGCAAGCCTCCGTCAAGCACTGGCGGTCGTCGACAATTTCTGCGTGCGAGTCAGTGAAGATAAACTGCTGAACGAACCTGGTCTGCAGCCGGTTCGCCGAGATCTCCTGCAGGACGCGCTGCAGTACTTAACAGCTTTTGCAAGAGAAAACAGCGACCGCAGTCTCGATTTCGAGTTGGCCAAATCCCATTACCGGATCGGGTTGATCACCGAAGAAATCGAATCGGTCGAAGCTGCCTTGCCGTGGTTGGACAAAGCAATCCAAATGCAAATGGAATTGCGCACACGTTTTCCACGCGATCCCAAATACTCTGCCGCGCTTGGCGAAGCCTGGAACGCGATCGGACGCGTTCACAATCGAATGCGAAATGTCGACGGAGTCCGCGACGCCTACCGAAACGCGATCCGCTTCCGGAGCGAAGTCGTTGCGCTGACCCAAAACGCGCACACGGCCAGACTGCTCGCGAACAGCCATATGAACATGGGCATCTTCGAACGACAACAGCAAAACATGAAGCTTGCGAAAGAGCAGATGAAACTGGCGCAAGCAACACGTATTGAGTTTTTGCCGAAGGGAAAGAGCGACGAAATCGATAGTTTGCGCATCGAACGAGACTATGCGATGGGCTGTTATAACCTGGGAGTTCTTGAATCGTTTGCCGGCAACCCAGCCGACGGCAAAGCTCATTTACAGGAAGCACTAAAGCGTTTTGCCGATTTAGTAAAGCGAGAACCAGATGACTTGTCACACCAGTACTACTTCGCAACATCGCACCGCGTGCTTGGCGAGTTAATGTTGGTCGAAGGAGACGCGACTGCAGCGGACCAGGCGTATCAAACAGCTCGCCGCACGATCCAAAAGCTTGCCGATGAGAACTCGTCAGTGCTTGAATACCAAGTTTCCCTGGCTGAACTCAACATGAGCTTGGGCGAATTGCAGGCGGAACAAGAATTGAACCAAGAAGCAGCAAGATGGTTTCAACAAGCAATCGACGTGCTAAAGCCGCTCGTCGAATCAAATCCGGAAGTTCCTCGATTTCGCTGCAATCTCGCCGTAGCCTTGCGCGAGTTTGCAGTGTCGTGCGCGATAACAAACGACGAACACAACGCCTGGAAAACGCTGCGTGAGGCAGAACGCATCTTGACAGAGCTCACGTCCGAATTGCCGAGCGAAAACGAATACCAAACTGAATTCGAATCGACAACGGAAACAATCGGTTGGCTCAAGAGCTTTTTGGCCGAGCCAACCGATTCAAAGTAGGCGGGGCACCTCGTGAGCCGTAACCGATGAGCCGACGATTCTTTCGATACGATTCTACGCGACATAGACCTCGTCGTCATTATTTAAGTCAAGCATCCGATCCGAAGCGTCAATCAGGTCTAATTCCAGGTCAGCAAACGCAGAATCGGTCAGCTGTGCATCTAGCTCAACTTCGCGTTTAGCATTGCTCGCTTCGTCAATAGGAGCCTGCTCGTCAGTTGCATCGGCTGGCCCAACGACTGCGGTGCGATCGAGGGCACCTGCAATTCCGAGCACCCTTTTCAGTGCGGCGGGTTTTTCGTAGTGCCCGAATTGCAACGCGTAAACAAAATCGCTGGTGGTGAAGTCTCCATCACCATTCCAGTCGCCTTCTTCGAACGTGGAGTTGCCGTCGATGCCGTCTTCATATTCACCAGCCTGGAATACAAGAACAAGGTCGCTGGAATTGAATAGTCCGTCGCCGTTCGAATCGCCAGGCACTCGGCCCGAATCGTCTGCACCAGGAGTTCCGCCGATGGTGGTACTGGCTCGCCAACCTTCAGCAGTTTCCCACGCAGACAGATCGCCGTTCACGTTGACGATTTGCAGCGATGGCCCAGTTCCGTCCGTGGCTGGAACCCAATCGTCCAAGTAAATGAATTCGTGAATCGTGTCATCACCGGCAACGAGTCGAATCGGCTCGTCAGCATTTCCAAGTCCACCACTCCACTGTCCAGCAACAGGTAGACCATCGCCATATCTGAATCGGAAGGCGTCCAGATCTTCAACGACGATTGCGTATTGACCAGGCCCTAAACTGGCGATGGCACCGTCAGCGAAATTGAATTTGATACCTTCCACATTCGCGCCTTCAACCGCCTGCAAGAAACGAACGTCCGTGAGATCGATCGTGGCATCCGACTTGTTGAAGATCTCAATGAACTCGAAGTCATCTGGATCGTTGTAGCCAGCAGCAACTTCAGCGTCCGTTGGATCGGCTGGATGGTAATGGATTTCGGTAATTCGCAAACTGTCTGGAGTCGCAGAAACGTTCGTGATGAACGTTGCATCGCTGAGCGGACTCCACGAGCCGTCAGCTTTTTGCAAGCGAGCTTTCACGTTCGTGGTCCCGTTGATCGCGATCGGCGAGCCGTACGCCGTTGCCGTAGCCGAGACTGCACCACCGGCTACTCGCGGGTCGGATCCGTCAGTCGTGAAGTAGACGGTGCCTTCAGCAGCCGACAGCGCAACCGCAGTCCCCGCTGTGACAAAGCCGCCGTACTGTTCAGTGCCACCAACCGTCAACATTGGCGGTTGAAGTGTTTCATCCGGCCAGAGGTCACGACGTACGAGTTGGTTCAGGAACACCTCAGTCCGCTGAGGAATGTGAGTATTCAGGTAGCGATCGACATTGTTTTGCCAATCTTCAATGGTGTATGGATTGCTTCGCTGGTTGTCACCCCACCTCGCAGATTCCGCTCGGATCGCAGTGCCAATTTGATCGGCACGGTAGCTAAACAGTTTCGCAGAAGTCTCTGGCGTGAACGTGCCGCCGTGGAACAACTCTCGGTGAGCGATGTCCTGGTAAAGCAGCAGGTATTCAGGATTCTTCGTCAGCCTAAAGTGAATCTCTGTCGGACCGCCTCGATCGTTCTTTGTAACAACATTGTCGTTCAGGTTTTCGAGAATTTTTTCGGCGTCCCAACTGTGGAATCGCCACTTGCCTTCCGGATCGACTCGATTGAACGAGGCATACCAGTTGTGATGCGCCCAGTCGGCATTGCCGCCATATTGATTCGTCAACATGTACGAGACGAACTGTTCGATGTCGAGTTTTTCGGCAACGGCCTCATAGTTTTCTTGAACTTCCATGTCTTCACGCACGAGGTCCAGCAGCGCGAGGTAGTTTTCCGACGATCCTGCGATGACATCCGATTGCGTGTGCTTCATGACGTCATAGTCGTCATTGTCGCCGCCGAGATACGACGCCGCGAAATTGTCGTCGGGACGTTCGTGCAGAGTGTGTAGTCCCCAGTAGACGCCGTTGATATAGACGTGCGTCTTGAATCCATGAGGAGCCAAACCGCCCGCTGCGTTCTCATAGTCAGCTGCAAGCTGATCACGGAAGTAGAGGGCGCGACCTCGTTGCCCATTTGGATCGCTACCACCGCTATAGGACCAGACATTATTGAGCCTGGCATCGACAACCAACGTCGTAAACGAATCGGTTGCGTCAGGTCCGAAAACGGGATAATCGAGACTCGACTTGCCCACGTCCTCCGTAAACTTGACTCTCATGGAGAGCTTGTCAGTCTTCCAATCATTTACGTTTCGATCTGGACTACTGCCGCCGACAATCTGGACTGTTGAGTATGACTGAGTGCTATGGCCTTCCCCGTCGAAGTATTCAAACGAAACGGGGATCTCGTAGCCATCGCGTGCGACGCCAATACCTCGTCCAGGATCCCAGGGATAGATACCTTGCTGGCCGAAGAACCAGTCCCAATCTGTCGTGAGCGACACGGTCGGAAGCTTCATTAAATCTTCTGCTGTGACACGAATGTTGGGATCTGCGTTATTAACAATTTCCGGATCCATTTCCCAATCGGGGCCGCTATCACCCCATGTTGCACTTTCGATTCCTTCACCCGATTGCAGGAGCACGTGTGCTGGGAACACGTAGGTTTGCGAGTCGATCAGCGAAGGCAGCAAGCCGTCTTTGTAAGTCACAGCTCGCAAGTTCGTTGTGGTCGTGATCTGGATCGGGGCCGAATAGAGTGTTCCGTTTTCTGGAGATGGTTCCGAACCATCGAGCGTGAAGTAGATCTTCCCGTCTTCCTCGGTAGTCGAAATCTCGACCTGGAAAGGTTCCGTAAAGTAGCCTCGATCAATCGAGAAGGACGTGTCGTTTGCAATTCCGGATCGCGTTTCACCGCCGTTGGCTGCACCCATTGTCGGCGACATAAAATACGTCGGCGTGTTATCAGCACCCAAGCCGTACGAAATGTCGGGGCGTTGATTCGGATAATTCGGTCCGTACTCGTGGAGCACTCCGCCGTCTGGAGTCGTCAAAGCCAGGTACTCGCCTTCAGGCTGCAGTTTGAAATTCGTGTGCAGCCGACCTGTTTCGTCCAGAGCTGGATCTGAAATCGACTCTCGTGACGCATAGACAACCATGTATTCGCCGGCGGCCAAAGTCGTGCCTGCAGGAAACGCCCATTTCGTTTTGTCGTTGCGAGAGTCGGTCAAATGGAATCCGCTCAAATCGAACGATGCGTTGGTTGTATTCTGGATTTCGATCCAGTCTGGCGTGAGAGGGTCGCCTCGGAAACGATCATCAGGCGCCGCTTTGACTCTGGTTTCGACTCCAGTCGCATTCGCAACGAGGAATTCAGTAATCAGCAGCGGCGAAGTGCCAACGTATACGGTCGCTGTCCCGACAGCTGAATCGGTTTTTCCGTCGTTCGCTTTGTAAGTGAACGTGTCGGTGCCGGTGAAGCCTTCATTGGCCGTATAGGTCAACGAACCGTTTGCGTTAACCGCCACTGAACCATGCGCTGGCTGCGACACCAACGATGCGGTTAGTGCGTCACCCTCGATATCGGTATCATTGGCTAGTAATCCGTTTGCTGCGTTAACCTCAATCGTGCGGTCCGACAAGATGACGAACACGTCGCTGTTGGCAACCGGTGCGTCGTTGACCGATGTGACATTAACAGTGGCAGTAGCTTTGGTTACTGACGCATCTTCGCCATCCGACAACATATAGGTAAACGAATCGGTGCCGAAGA
>JAGQPC010000555.1 GCA_020426925.1 Planctomycetales bacterium
CTAACCGCCCTGCTGCGCGCTTACCAAGCTCTCGTCAAACACATCAACCATCGCGGCGAAGGTGCGTGAGCTACCGTCAGTGCTGTTCATTGGGGATATCATGTCCGCGTTAACGGCGTTCAATCCTCTAAGTTCACCCCCAACTGCCAGGCAAGAAACGTCCAGTAGTCGGCAGTGCCTTCGATCAGCTTGCTCGTTGGAGTTCCGGCGCCGTGGCCGGCTCGGCTTTCGATGCGGATCAGGATCGGCTTGTCGCCACTTTGTGCTTTTTGTAGCCGAGCTGCAAATTTGAAGCTGTGCATCGGTACCACTCGGTCGTCCGTGTCGGCTGTCGAAACCAACGTCGCTGGATACTTCACATCTGATTTAATGTTGTGGTACGGCGAGTATTGAATCAGCGTCCGAAACTCTTTTTCGTTGTCGGACGAACCATACTCGTCAACCCAATAGCGGCCCGCGGTAAACTTTTGAAACCGCAACATATCCATTACGCCGACAGCCGGAAGGCACGCACCAAACAACTCCGGCCGCTGAGTCATCACGGCACCAACCAACAAGCCGCCGTTCGAGCCGCCGCGGATTCCGAGCTTGGAACTCTTGGTGTATTTGTTTTCAATGAGCCATTCGGCTGCGGCGATAAAATCGTCAAAGACGTTCTGCTTCTTTTCTTTTTTTCCGGCCTGATGCCATTCTTCGCCGTATTCGCCTCCACCGCGCAGGTTCGCGATCGCTATGACTCCACCCATCTCCATCCACGCGGCGTAGCTGATCGAAAATCCGGGTGTGATTGGGATATTGAACCCGCCGTACGCGTACAACAACGTCGGATTGTTCCCGTCCAGTTTCATGCCCTTGCGATGCGCGAGAAACATTGGGACCCTGGTTCCGTCTTTACTGGAATAGAAGATCTGTTTGACTTCGTACTTATCAGCATCGAAGGCGACTTCCGACCGACGCAAAAGTTCGCTCTCGCCAGTTTTCATGTCGTAGCGATAGGTGCTCGGCGGAGTCGCGTAGCTTGAGAACGAGTAGAACGTTTCGGTGTGGTGCGGGCGTCCACCAAATCCGCTGGCCGTTCCGATTCCCGGAAAATCGACGTCTCGAATGAACTCACCGTCCATCGAGTAGATCTTCACCATCGTCGACGCATCTTTTAAATACGACGTGATGAGTTGGTGATTGACGACGTTCACTCCTTCGAGAGTTTCTTTAGCCGCAGGCACGATCTCGGTCAGATCAGTTCGACCGGGCTTGTCGAGCGACATGGAAACGATTCGCTTGGTCGGAGCGTTCAGATCGGTCAAAAAGTAGAAATCGGTTTCACGGTTTGCAATGAACCAGAACTGGTTTTCAAAATCATCGATCAGCTCGATCCAATGGCCGTCTGCGTCATTTGCGTTTCGGTAGAAAACTTGGTTTTGATCGTCGGTGCTTTTGGTGATACTGAGCACTAGGTATTTGCCGTCTTCCGTCAGCTCCAGTCCGAAGCCCCAGTCGGGATGATCGGGCCGTTCGTACACGAGCTTATCTTCCGATTGCGGCGTTCCGAGCACATGGAAGTAGATCTTTTGATCTAGCGCGCTCGCTTGGTACTGTTCGCCTTCTTTCGGTTCGGGAAAGCGGTTGTAGTAGAAACCTGATCCGTCTTTGAGCCATGTAATGCTTGTCCAACGGAGCCACTGCAGAGTTTCGTCGAGATGCTCGTTGGAGTCGATTTCGAGAATGCGAAGTTTCTTCCAGTCGGACCCGGCTTCGCTTATCGCGTAAGCGAGGTACTTGCCGTCCTCACTTGTTGCTGTTCCGGACAGCGCAACTGTTCCGTCTTCAGACCACGTGTTCGGATCCAAAAGGATTCGCCCAGCATCACGGTACGAATCGGCGACGTAGAGCACGGATTGATTTTGCAGCCCGGAATTGGCTTGGTAAAAATAGCGGCCACCACGATTTGACGGCACCGAGTATTTTGCGTAATTCCACAGCTTCGTTAGCAGCTCTTCGATTTTTTTTCGCTGCGGAATCTTGTCCAAAAAACTGCGAGCGTAATCGTTCTGAGTCTTAACCCACTCGGCTACTTCTTCCGATTCGCGTACGTCCTGCTCAAGCCAACGGTAAGGGTCAGCCACTTTCGTGCCGAAGTACTCGTCGACGTGGTCAACGGTTCGTGTGCTAGGCGGCACGCCGAGCGATTCCTGTGCCGATGCGGAGTTTTCTGATGTCATAATGGAGATCACTAGAAGTGTTGACAAAGCTATTCGTAGCATGCTGACTGAGCCCTTTCGGTTCAAATCGTCGTTTTCCCTCGAGTTGCATAGCGAAACGTGCCAAATCTGGCAGGCATAGTTTTGCGGTGATCGCATCGATTCGCCACCCCGAAAAATGGAATTCGTCTTTACATTGCACGCTATCACCGAATACGATGCTGCGATAGCCTCAATCAACGACGGAGCGTTTTGATGCCTCACGCGGCGATATTCATAGTGTTAGCGATCGGCGCGGCCGATGATACCGGCTGGCAGTCTAATTCTAACGCACGCAATCAACTAAAAATTTCAGGACGATCCTCAGTCGGCGGTGGTCAGCGTGATTCAACGTCTGTAACGAATGCGTCTTTCAACGAAACGTCTGAAGGCGACGCGTTTCTCAGCGATGACCAGCTGGATGATTCCGATCGGTTCAGCAATGTGCGTGATGCTGATTTGCAGGGCGGTGATTCTCTGGCTCCAGACGACGCATCATCATTGCTCGACGCACGCCCAGATTGGCAAGGCGACCGAACATGCGACGCCAGTGGGACAGGTGACCACTTCGACGATGCCAGAAACCGAAATAGCGCTGGCCTCCGAAATCGAAACTCGAAGGCGACAACGAACGACAGCAACTTTTGGGCGACATTTGACTTGCTCCTCGAGTCGCCTTTGCAGGCCCAGGATCGGCCGCAACCCATTCGGCCACGATTTCGACGAGTGCAAACTTGGGACGTACCGCTTCCCTCGCTTCCATTTCGGTCATCGAGATTAACCGACGGCCAAAACTCGAACGGTCCTGAGCGACAAAGTCAAACTCGTCGAGCAAACGATTCCAGCGAGCAGAATTACCGGTTCGCGTCGGAAGAAAGGGAATCTTCTGAAATCTATCGTAAGCACGGGGTCGGCACCGCAGCTGATCGTGAATCGGAAATTCGCAGAGCGAACAGTAACGCTCGGCAGCTAAACGAAAACGATGATCCCGTTGGACGGTTTTCGGACACCGATGACAGGGAGCAGTTTGACGTCCGCGAGAACATTTCGCCGCCAGAAGCTCGCCACGAGATAGCCAGCAAAGGGGCCGAGTATTTCGATCTGTGGCGCAAGAAAAATACATCTAGTGAGCCAGAACAGGCAGCCGCTAACACTGAACTAGAATCAGGCCAGCCGATCGTTGGTCGCGACTACTGGATGTTGTTCGTGTCCGCCGCTGTGTTATGCCTGTTTTCGTTCGCGTTCAATCTCTACTTTGGCTGGATTGCGTGGGACATTCACGGCCGGTATCAGGATGTCGCCGCAGATCTCTCGGAACTGGAAGCTCGCGCCGACGAACAGCCGTCTTTGCTCGAAGCGTCGACAACGTTTTCGAGACTGGAGCAACCACCAACGCGCCGGCGGTCGATCAGTGTCTAGTTGGACATTGGGTAGGGCCGGTTTGTGTTCGTAGTCCCGCGTAAAGCCCAATACGGCTCAATTGACTTACAAAAAGACGCATCTTCCTGACAAGAAGCGTGTAAATTGAAACATCCAGTGCATGGCACCGAATGTGCATTCTAACCTTGGTGTGTATGGGGCTCGCTAACGCTCGACGGCCATGCTCGGATACCCAAAGTTAATCACGCTGGTTGCTTACTCAATGACGCGCCGCGATCAACCGTTTGGAATCCGAGCTTTGCAAAAAAAGCGTTTGCAACCTCGTCGCCTTCAGCAGTTTGAGCCAACACTTGGCCTACGCCGGTGGATTGCAATTGACGAAATGCATCGGTGACCAGAAACGTGCCCAGGCCGCTGCGATGTACGTCAGCGACAATCTCGAGGTCGATTAGACCCAAAGCTAACGCTCCGCCTCGAGCGGGATCGAGCATTCCCATGTCCCAAAACGTGACCTCGCCAAGTGACGGGCCGCCAGTTCGCTTTCTCAGCTCAAAACGAATGCGATCGGTTTGGCCGAACTGACATGCTTCCCACCAACTGCGAGACCGAACATCAAAATCGACATCGACGATGTAGCTTCGTTTGACCATCAATTGCCGTCGGTCAATCGGTGCTCGGTAGTTGGCAACGCTCCGCGACAACAGCAAAGTGCGGCGAACAGCGGTGTAATTCATCTGCTCGAACAAAGCGGTGTTGTGCTTGTCTGATTCGAGAATCCCAGCCATGTCGCTGCCACCATAAAGTCCCAGGTAAAATGGCGAGCTTGTGCAAATACATCCTGCTCGGATTTCCTTCGCGCCGCGTTCTTGCAGATAAGCTTCAGCACGTTCCACAAGTGCTCGACGAATCTCCATGTGGTCGTCGCGCTGTTCCGTCATCACCAAGCAGACAACACCGACTGACATATCAAGATCAGAACGATTTTGGTTTGGTCCAAAGCCTGCATGAACGAAACCTACCAAGCGTTCATGTTCGAATGCTAAGATCATTCCGTGCCGATCGAAGTAAGGTCTGGAAAACACGTGGCGTTCCAAAACCGCGACCGACATCGGCTGCATCAATCCCTGGACCGGTTCGGCGTTTGTCCATAACTGTGCAATGGACGGCGGATCGGAGTTTCTGAATGACCGAAAAGTGATCACGATGTCTGCTCAAACCTTGCGTAGATTTGACCGTCTTCAATCTCAAGCTCGATGGTTGGTTGTCGAACAGCGGGCGAAAAAAGAGATTCTCCAGATTCCACGACAAATTGCCATTGGTGCCAAGGGCACGTGACGACGCCATCGCAAATCTGCCCATTGCCTAAGGGGCCACCTTGATGCGGACAGACTCCATCCAAAGCATAGAATTGACCTTCGACGTTGAAAATAGCAATGACTCGATTGTTTGCGGTCACCTCGATGGCGCATCCTTCGTCGCAGTCGTCGCATTTCGCCAAGAAAACTCGTTCTGACACTATTTTGAACTCGCTAGGATTTCATCTGAGTGGCCTAAGCTTCTAGCTTGCGAGCACCACACTGGAACGCAAGCTGGAAGCTTGCGCCACTAATTTTCAACTTTATCTGTATGGCACGCACTACGCCTCTGCTTGATAGTTGATTCGGCCTCGTCGATCCGATGGGTGGAGTTTTTCTTTTTCTTCTGAGGTGTTCGAGTTTTCCAGCGACGATGAAGCCACCAATATTGCTCGGGCTGCAAACGAATCATATCTTCCAAGCGATCACTATACCATTGAGTCAGCTCCGTTGGCGACATGGATACATCGCTGGCCGGATCGTAAACGGCGCCAACTCCTACGTGAAACTGCATCGGGCGTTCGCGCCGAGTGCAATAGGCGACCTGCATGGGGGCTTTATTCAAAAGGGAAAACAACGCGACAGCCTTGTGGCACGACGCGGGGCGGTTGAAGAAATTAACAACGCAGCCTTTGGGGCCAGCGTATTGGTCGCCGAGCAGCGTGAGATTTCCACCCGTGCTGAGAATGTAATCGATCTGTTTGGCGCTCCCTTTTTTCGGAATCATGTACTGGCCTGTCGAGCCGCGGAACGCCGTGATGAACTGATGCAAGTAAGGATTGTCGAGCGGCCGCGCGACAGTGTAAGTCGGAAATCCAAACATTCCGGAAGCGACTCCGCCTACCTCAAAGTTTCCGAAATGGCCAGAAACAACAACGTGAGGCCGACCACTCAAATTGTGCAGCACTTGAAGGCGACAGTCGTGGTCGGAAATGTAGATGTAATCGCGCCAATTGGTATCGTGGATTTTGCGTTGAACTTGCGTGATCTCACAAACCATCAAAATGATGTGGTGCCACATCGCTTCACCAATCGCGCGGCGAAGTTCGTCCGAGTACTCCGGCAGCGCGAAACGGAGGTTCTCGTCGATCGTCTGCCGGCGGATCTTAAGAACTCGATAGGCCAAAAACGCGAGGAACCGCGATAGACGGTCGCACGACTCGATCCCCATCGTTTGCAAAACGCAAACACCGAATCGTAGAAACAGGTATCCGATCCAATGGACGACTGCTTGCTTGGACACGCTGCACTCCCTCGATTGCGTCCATCATGTTGTGTCGCTCGTGTAGCCAGTGACTCTCTGGCAAACGAGTCAGGTTTACTTTTTCTGTTTAGCTTTCAAGACCGGATCCGACTTAAGCGGTAGCTCGACAGCGCGACCTATCTCGGCCGATTTGTAAATCGCCAATATGATTTCGACAGACCGTCGGCCTTCATAGCCGTCGATGGCTGGCTTGCCGCCGGATTTGATCGCCTTAACGACATCTTTGAATTGCTGAGCGTGTCCGTGGTGGCCGATCGCAGTGGGATCAGCCGCACCTCCGCCCGTTGCGGTTTTGCCTGCCATCTTCTTTCGTAACTCATCGTCTTTCTTCGTCGACTTTGCGAAGTCCCAGACTTTGATGTCTTCCTCTTCAAGAACCGCCGTGCCTTCGGATCCGTGAATCTCAATCCGCTTCAAGTACCCTGGGTACGCCGCAGTAGTGGCTTCGATCACGCCAAGTGCTCCGCTTTCAAACTCCAGCGACGCGACTGCGACATCTTCAACTTCAATTCGCTCGTGAGCTAACGTCGAAGTCCGAGCAGAGATCGACTTCACAGGTCCCATCAACCACGCCAGTAAATCGACACTGTGGATCGCCTGATTCATCAAGGCACCACCGCCATCAAGTTTCCAAGTCCCTCGCCAAGCTCCGCTGTCGTAGTATTCTTGCGTGCGAAACCATTTCACATAGGCGTCGCCCATCGTGACTTTTCCGAATCGGTTTTTGTCGATCGCTTGCTTCATCAGCTTTGACGATTCGTGGAACCGCGACGGGAAAATCGCCGAACACACGACGTTGTTCTTTTCGCACGCTTCGATGATTTTGTCGCAACGCTTGAGCGTGATTTCGAGCGGCTTTTCCACAACGACGTGCTTGCCCGCATTTGCAGCGGCGACGGCAGGTTCCATGTGTGCTCCGCTGGGAGTGCAAATGGTCACGATATCCAACCGGTCATCGCTGAGCATCGCGTTCAGATCGTCGTAGAAATCAATCCCGTGGTCCTTTGCAAACGCTTCACCCTTCGGAGCTACCATGTCAAAGCACGAGAGCAGCTTTGCTCCGCGAATATCCGCGATGGCCTTTGCGTGGAAGTTCGAGATCATTCCACAACCGACGATTCCAAATCCAAGCGACATTGTTTTCCCGCGTTCTTAAAAGGCGATCCAAATGGTGAGCGGCAGATTATATCGGAAAACGATTTCCGAAGCGATGCGGTTGTTTTCCGCAAACAGGCTCCCGATGTAATTCTGAAACGCCTGAACTGTCGAGGGTGAAACTAGCCGAAACGTCAACTGCGCTGTTCAATTGGCTGCTTGTTGCGTGAATTTCTCTTGAGCAGCAAACAGCTCGGTTCGGTCCGCAATGTCGTCTGCGAGATGAAACATCTTCAGCTGTCGAGCAAGCGTTTCCGCTCGGCGCGATAGCTCGACCGCCTCGTCCCAGCGTTCTTGGTTCGCCAAGCTGGTGGCAAGTGTGTCCAGGATTCCAGGATGGTGGCCCTTTGTCGCCTTCGCCGCCGCGGTCGCGAGTGTCACAGCTCGATCTGCGTCTCGCACTGACTCATCCGCTGCCGTTGCCAGCAGCCAAGCGAGATTGTTGGCGGCCTGCAAGCTGCCATTACCTCTGCGGACGGCCGCTTCGTACGACTCGCGTGCCGCTTGAAAGTCGCCAACTGATTCCCAGTGTTTTCCCTGTTGGATTTCTGGCCCGACCGTTTTGGGTTCGATCTTTCGAGCCATGTCAAAGTGCTGCTCGGCCAGTTGCTTGTTGCCTGCCTTCAAATGTTCCATTCCCAACTGCACGACGAGCGTAAGCAACTCCGCTTTGGCAAATCGGATTTGGTTCACTTGGACATATTTGCTGGCCTCAACCAAAGCTCCAGTTTTGATCAGATCCAAAACGAAAGGTCCCAGCGTCAATGTGCGAGGCTGCCCGGCCCAGCGGCCGTGAAAAGGCGTCGTTGCGTCTCGCTTGATTGCGTAAGTTGCATCCTGTAGCTTCAAGTCAGCAGTAACTTGCTCTGGCGCAACGGAGCCTTTGTAGACTGCGAGAACTCGGTGCTCCGCGTCCAACAGAAACGAGACCGGCAACGGCAGCGGCTGCTTCAAACTGAACAAATAGTCGTGCACCAGTTGCAAACGTTCGATCGCTTCCTCAGTCGCGGCCGCAACGGGAATCGCTAAGTCCAAACGCTCCGCCGTTCGTTTGGCATCTTCCCGAGTCGACTTTTTGCCATCGAGCCCGTCAACACTTAACGCAAGAACGTCGATGCCCGCAGCCTGGAACTTGTCGATTTGCTGATGCCACGCCGACAGTTCTTCAATGCACGGCGCACACCAACTCGCCCACAGCGTCAGCAAGAGCGGACCTTTTGTTTCAGCCTCGTTCGAATTCGCAGTATCTTGTTCCAGTGGTTCCAATGGCAACGTCGGCATAGGCAGCCCAACAACGGAAATCGTGCGAGAAACACTCTTGCCGATTTTGTTCTCGCCACTTGAGCGATCAGGCGACGACGCGCGAACTGGTGGCTCCCAAGCCTCAGCCGTTCCGGAGCCTTCCACTAAGGAAAAGTGGCCGCCAGGTTCGGCATCAATCGAAAACGTCTCGTTGCGTCCATTGGGCCATCGCACGATGATCTGCCTGACGTCCGGACAATTTGCGAAGTTGAGCCACTTTGAGCTTTGCGTTAAATATCCATCACCTGCTCGAACGGTTTGAACGCGTGTGTCTTCTCCATTGCCGATCGTTACGCGAGCACCGATCGCGTCGCGGTTCGATTCCGTTCCGCGCAATCGCAGTCGCAGGTTTCCGCTCGCATCGCAAATGTCGTTCCTGAGCAAGCGCAGCTGCGGCCCGTTGCGGTTGGAAATCCAAAGATCGACGTCTCCATCGAAGTCCCAGTCCACTTGGCCGACTGCACGTGAATCGTCGGGAAAGTCGATACCGCTCACGCCAGAAACGTCCGCAAACGTTCCGTCTCCGAGATTCATGTAGGCACAGTTTCGCTCGCGACCGCTGAACGAGTAACCTCGGCGGACGTAATCGATCAGTTGGGCACCTGGGCCATCAGCGCTATCGTTCGGACCACTCGACGAAATCGGAGCACCTAAATCTTGCGACAACACTTGCCGCCAAAAGAAGCTTCACAAGTCGCCGGTATCTTCCGTCGTGATGTATCCATTTGCGATGACGATGTCTTGGAATCCATCCGAGTTCAAATCCGAGAAGACGGAACTCCATGCCCACCGGCCCATGGCGACGCCAGCTGTATCGGTGACTTCGGCAAACGTGTTCTTCTTACCAAGAAAAAGTGAATTGCCTTTGGCCATGCGGCGATAAATGGCCTTCTGTCTGTCCGAGCTGTTGGGCTGAAACTTCGGGTCGGTCGTAATGCGGCTTCCGGCCGACGAGAACATGTTGCCGACGTACAGATCAGAAACGCCGTCGTTGTTGAAGTCTCCCCATCCGACCGACATACCGAAGCCGGTGTCTCGTAAGCCCGCTTCTTCCGTAACGTCGACGAACTTCCCCGAATCGTTCCGATACAGATAATTTCGCCCGTAGTCGTTCGCGAGGTACAGATCTTGATCTCCATCGTCGTCGTAGTCTTCCCAGCCGGCGGCCAGACTGTAGCGATCAGATCCAACCGCCAAACCGACTTCGGCCGTGACGTCGGTCCACGTCCACTTTCCGTCGGTGATGTCGTTGCGAAAAAGAAAGTTCGCTCCTCCAGTCACCGCATCGTGAAACACGAAATCGCCAGAACGCCGCCCGCTCGGCGGACGATACGAACAAACAAAGATGTCGAGGTCTCCGTCTTGGTCGTAGTCGGCCGAAACGATCGATTGCGAATCGATTCCGTCCGGCCCCAGCTGAGCCATCAACTCGAACCTCGCGCTGCCAACGTTTTTCATTAACAGCAATCCGCCACGAGTGGCGATGGCTAAGTCCTGATCGCCATCGTTGTCGAAATCCAATATCAACGCAGCCGAAGTCTGGTCCAGCCAATCCGTGGCTGATTGGCGTGAAATGTCTTCGACGCTTCCGTCACGTTTTTGGATCAACAGGCGATTCGGTAAGCCTGGCCCTTGGCAACAATAAACGTCGTCTCGTCCGTCGCCGTTTATGTCGCCGATGGCCAGACCGGTTCTGACCGAATCGTCCATTAGCTGTGCTCTTTCAAATCGCTGCAGCCAATGATTCAGGCCGTGCGCAAGCTGGTTGTGAAATGCTGGCGTATCGCCGAACGTTTTGTCAGTGACGTCGGTAAACCAGACACCGTTTTCTGCCGGAACCTGCGACACGACCTCTTCGTAATCTGCGACATGGATTTCCGCTAGAACGGGATTCGATTGATCGCCGTGCCAGAGGCAAGTCCACGTCGCCTTTTGTTGGACAGCTTTGCCTGCGGCCGACTTTGCGTCAAAAAACACGCGTGTCTTTACGCTGTCGCCAGCTAGGTCAACGCCAACGATTTTGAAGTGAGCTTCAATATCAGCGTTCCCGTGCGGTTGGATAAGTCGCTCTAGCTGCCGCGACAGATTTACCTGCGACGGGGCGCCCTTGGATATAGCTGAATCTTCGGGGGAGCGAAATGCTTGAACTCCTCGTTCGTCAAACGCCTGCACCAAACTTTGCGGTCGAAGCTCGTCATATGCACCAGTTTCGTTCGCAACGTGCTGGTCGATATCAAGTTGTCGATCTGCAATTGCCTTCGCGAGCTTCTTAAGTTGAGTGGCAGCTGCTGCCGCGAACGCTTCGCTATCCCATCCGTCGTCCTTTGGATCTTGAACGGACGAGACTTGGTTCGGCAGTTGAACATGAGCGACTTCCGCGGCTATCGGTTGCGGAACCACCGGTGCCTGCTGGACCGATTCAGCCTGCCCCACGATGGTCACTGTAGGGGAGTCGCTTCGTTTGCCGCACGAAATGAGCAAGACAAGAAGCATGCCTATACAGAAAATGTCTAGATTCTTAACCAAATCAACGAACCACATTCAAAAAAAATTGACAACTGGCTGGCATTTGGCCATCATACTCGGGTTTTGCCCAGAATCGAAATGAGTCCGCAGCGCGATGCTTCATTGTTAAATTGTTCAGGGCAGCTGGATAGCCACATTTTGGGAGGATGACTATGAGAAAGAGCTGGTTTGTTTGGTTCGCGGCGATGATGCTGCTGGCCCTGCCGTGTCGCGCCGCCGACATTTCCTGGAGTGCCGCATTTGAAATCGAAACCGACGCTGACATTGACGTCAGCAACGAAATCGTGCGTGCTGTGAACGTCGTGAACCCCGACTTCGGCGAGCTAGAAGTAACGTTCCCAGGCGGAGTAACGATCGAATTCGAACCAGAACACACGTTCGAATTTAACACTGATCTGGACGAAGCGTTTGCGTCTGGTGGAAACGTTACTGGCCTTGGCAATTACTATTCTGGTCAGGACGAGGCCCTGACGACAGAAAACGATGAACTGGACATGATGCTGGACAGCCACGGCTGGGCCGGTGGTGGTCCTGGTGGAGCGGTTGCAGTATTGGAACTCGCGGACCTTACAGTAGGGACGGCGTACCAGATTCAATTGGTCGGTGCCGCGGACGACCGAGGTTGTTGCGAATATCGCCAGATGGTCATCACCGATATCGACGCTGAAGCGATCGCCACGACCGCAGACGGCGAAGAGCTGTGGTTTGGTCGATCGAACGACTTTGATCAAGACGGTGAGCGAGGCCCTGGATCGGTTATTGGTACTTTCACTGCTGATGCGGCCGAACAGTACATCTATATCATGGGCTCGGCCGACTACGACGACGGCGACGAGAACTTCGCCGACGGCAACGATCCCGGCTTGTCCATGTACATCCTCTCGCTGGCAGGAGCCAGTGGGCCGGAAGGCGATTTCAACGGCAACGGCATGCGTGATACGGGTGACCTCGACTTGTTGGCTACAGCAATGGCTGGCGGTGATACAACGTTCGATTTGACCAATGACGGCAAGACGGATCTTGCTGACCGAACTTATTGGGTCGAGACGCTCGCTAACACTTACATGGGCGACTCGAACTTCGATGGCCAATTTAACAGTAGCGACTTTGTCGCCGTGTTTAGCTCAGCGAAGTACGAAACGGGGCAAGCTGCCACATGGTCGCAAGGTGATTGGAACGGCGACGGCCTCTTCAACAGTACTGACTTTGTCGCCGCATTCGGTGGCGGAGGCTACGAAAAAGGCGAACGAGCTGGTGGTCTGCAAACCGTTCCCGAACCGTTCGGTGCCTCG
>JAGQPC010000556.1 GCA_020426925.1 Planctomycetales bacterium
CGAACAACGCGGAGATCGCATCTGGATCAGAGACATCTGTGCCACGAGCCATCGCGCGGCGTCCGAGTCCTCGAATCTGATCTGCGGTTGCGTTAGCACCGGCGAGATTTCGATCGACAAGCACAACGTCGGCTCCATGTTCGGCCATGGCGAGCGACGTTGCCTGTCCCATTCCTTGAGCGGCTCCGGAAACGACGGCGACTTTGCCGGTTAAGTCAAACATCGATTGAGTCATCCTTATGCGGCCTCCACGGAGCCGACAATTAGCGGCAGAATCTTGATCCAGAACACGAGGACGGCCATGCCGAAGTAAAAAAGACCGCAGCAAGCAATTCCAACTTGGTTGAACCAGTGCGGCCTTAAGGGCTCCGGCAGGTAGTTGCGGTTCAGCCACAAAATGTGAAATGCCGTCACTCCAAGCGTCACGTTATTTAGATTGGCAATCACGGTGACCATCAGTGTGGGGGCGTCGCCAAACATCAAGAAGATTGTCGCCGCAATGAACGACCACAACACGTAACAGCCGAGAAGCAGATAGTAGATGCGACTTGCGTGATTCGGTTTCATCCGGTCTCGCACTCGCTGATTGGCAGACCAAATAATGTCTGTCCAGCGGCGTGCAAAATCGTCGACGATCGCCATCTGGCTGGGAAGAAAAACCATCAGACCGACGAACAGCGTGACCATCCACAACATTTGCCGCGCGGGTTCCGAGACTCCGCTTGCATGTCGAAGACCGTCGGCGGAAATCAGCGGCTGCGAATACGGCAGGTCTGCTCCGAACATGGTCGAGCTTTCTGCGAACTCAATCGAAAGCAGCGCCGGTAACGCCATCCCCATAAAACAGCCTGGCATCCAGATGAAAAACTGATCGGTGACGATGTACTTCCACCAGCCTTTCCACTTTCGGAGGTTCTCGTCATCGATGACAAACACTTTGCCGATGTGGCTGAGTGAAACATTCCGGCCGCCGACCGCACTCGCAATCGCTCCAACTTGGCTGCCCATTCCCCAGCCTTTGTCGCGTACGAAATTACTGTAGGCGGAGTTGCTGAGACCACCGCCTCCCGCATAGCCAGCGAACGCACCGAGCACCGCGATATTCGCCATCGCGATCACCGGCCACTCGCCATGTTTTGCAAAATGGAAGAATGCGTTGACGACCTTCTCACCACCTTGCCCATCGGAAACGGGGACATTGCCGAATTGCAAGAAGCCACTGAAGACATCAAACCATCCCTGGGCACTCACAAAGAACAGGCCGATGAACAGACAGAAGCTCAGCACAATAACGACCTTGGCCGTCATGATTATCTGCAGCATGTTGTAGACTTTACCGCCGATCAGCACGGGCAGTACAACGACACCCAAACACACATACGCGATCGTGTTCACCATCCATGCGTCTTCCAGCGTGGGTGGTCGATCGAGATACATTGACGTTAGAACAACAGCGGCATTCGTCGAAAGGCCTGGGATCAACGCGCCGATGCTGAGCAACATGGCGATGCTCATCCAAAACCCCGGCCCAGGTTTTGTTCGCATGAAGCCAGTAAAAACCGGCTCTCCGGTATAGAGCGCATACCGCCCGCATTCGACGTTGTAAAAGACTTGGCACAGAATTGCGACCGTCGCAATCCACATCAGACCGCCACCATATTTGGCCGTGATCGCCGGCCCGAACAGCCATTCGCCTCCACCAATCTGAATACCGCACATGACAATGCCCGGACCAATAAAGCCCGCGAGATTCCGCAATCCAAGCGACTTCGGTTCAGGGAGTTCGGCGACATCCCATGTCGGCAGACACGTTTTGGGGAGGTTTGTCATTGGTTATTGGTCACTGGTCATTAGTTGTTAGTCATTGGTCACTGGTCACTGGTCATTTGTGGGGCCGATTGATTTTAAGTAGGCGTTCAGTTGTGGGGCGAGCCGGTCGATGAGAGGTTTGAGACGGTCGATGTCGTCTGGTGTGAGTAGCTTTCGAGCGTATGCTCTTCGGAGCCAGTGGCGAGTCTCGTAAAGTGAGCCTCTCGCGATTTTCACGAACCGGCGATTATCTTGATACGAGCCGCGACCAGTTCCTTCGGCGATGTTTGCTCCAATACTATCGGCCGATCGCACGATCTGTTTGCCAACCGTGTCCATCTCGATCTGTCTCCACCTTGCGACGATTTCCGAAATCATGTCACTGATCTCTTCCGCTGCCTGATAAACCCGAAGCTCCTCAAAACCTGCCATCCCGTCCCCCCCTCCAATCAACCTGTCAGTAACAAATAACCAACAACCAGTGACAAATGACTAATGACCAGTGACTAATACAACACAATCGCCCTTCCTGGACCGCCGTGGCAGTCTCGTATCTTGACGGCGGCAAAGAGGAAATACGAGTCTTTCGGAACTGCGCCGACGTTAGTAAGAAACTCGACACCGACCATCTCGTTGGACCCGAGTGCCCAATAGGTCATCAAGGCGAGTTTTGGGTCGACGCCGCCAAGATCCGGAGCGTCCGTCGCGACACAGCGAATTCCTTTGGACTTCAGGTAGACGATAGTCGCCGGTCCAGGAGTCGGCCAACCTTCTGCATTGCCCGACAGCGGATCCAGCCATAGCGCGGTGTCTTGAGGAGCCGGCTTTAAGTGTTTCTCGACGTGGTCAGTCCGAAAGATGACAACGTCGCCAGCACGCAAATCACCGTTTTCTTTTTCGTACGCTTTGATGTGCTGTGGAGTTATTTCTGGTGACGCTGGCCACTCCGTCCTTTTGGTTGATCCGATCAGCGAACGCACGTCGATAACTCGAGCTTCGCCACAAGTCCACTCAATCGGCACCTTGTCCGTGGTCATCGAGCTGACGCCACGTTTGCCAAATTCCCGCTCGTACTCTTGCAGCCAACCTCTGACTTCTGGAGCGTAGGGCACGGCGGCGTCCGTTGGCGGCAACGAGTACGCAGGCGGAACTAGGTGCGTGCCCGCCATGCTGTCCATCATGTGCGTGTGATGGTGCATGTCGAGATATTCCGAATAGAGAAAGTCGATTTTCAAGTACACCTGTCGATGGTTGCCAGTGCCGATGCCCGGCGAGGTGAGCGGCAGACCTTGTTCGAGTGTCGGCGATAGATCGATTGCTCGCTTCGCTTTCGACGATTCAATCAGCCGCTTCGGGAGATCGCCACCGATGATCGAGAACGCTCGGCCTTCGCTGTACGGCCCATCTTTATGCTTCGGGCCCAGCATCGTGTAGAACGCTCCAGTCGGCGGTAGCTCGCCGAGTTTCGTCGCGCCCTCGGTCCAGATCATGCCGTGCTTCAATCCGGCGTAGTGCGTCGGTTCTGCAAGGGTCGGCAACGGCCCCATGCTGGCGCTGTCGGTTCCGAGCGTCATGACTTTTCGCGTCGCGAGGAATTCCATACAGTCTGGATCAGGGTCGGGATAGCCTGGCGATTTGCGGTCAAGAATGTCGGCAATGTACCGACTGCCGCGTGGGAACGGCTGATAATATCTGTCCGAATAGTCGCTGCGGAAGAGCACGACGTCTCCGAACCGTAGTTCGCGATGTTTCTCTTCGAATCGCTCAACATGTTCCCGCGTGACCAACGGACTGGTTCCCTTTGGTGCCTGATCGAGCAAATCTCGCACGTCGACCACACACGCCTCACCGCCAAACTGCCATGCTTCAATCTTGTCCGTATACGCCAACCCCAGCGGACCCGATTTGGGGCGATCGAGGTCGGGGCGCGCGACCGAATGAGGCGGAACGTCAAGTTGCGTCCCCGTGTTTCCATCAATCAAAACAACATCCACATTGTATGCGCTGTCGGGCCCGATCGTTCTTTGATGAGTAATCTGAAATCGTGGAAACGGAGCCGCCGGCCACGTCGCCGGATACTCCGGCGCGACCAGCAACGAATGGTCAACGAATCGAGACTCATCGGCCGAACCGGTTTGCAGTGATAACGCCGTCACCAAAAGCCCAATCAAGATCGTACAGCGAATTTTTAGCATAGTTCAATTTCTCCGCACTCACTGACTAGTGACCAATGGCTAACAACTAGTGACAAGTGACTAATGACCAACCACAACTCCGTTGACAATGTTCGGCAGCATCTCGCCTCGTAACGCAGCGAGCGCGATCTTTGCCACCGACTCGCGTAGCGTTGTCACCGCTTTCAGGCTTGCGGAGGCAATGTGCGAGCTGACGACAACGTTGTCCATCGAAAGCAATGCGCTGTCCACAGGAAGAGGTTCGGGTTCGAACACATCTAAAGCGGCCGCCGCGATATGCCCAGACTGGAGTGCTGTCGTTAGCGCGTCCAATTCAACAAGATTGCCTCGACCAACATTAATGAGGATCGAGCCGGACTTCATCGTTTGGATCGACTCCGCGTTGATCATGTCGCGAGTCACTTCGGTCGAAGGGCAATGTAGCGTCACAATGTCACTCGTCGTAAGAAGTTCTTCAATGCCAACGAGCGTGCCGCCGAGTCCCGCCACTTCTTCCACGCTGACAACAGGATCTGTCACAAGAATGGTTGGCTTGAACGGCCTCAGTCGCTCGACGACCGCACGTCCGATGCGTCCCAGCCCAACAACGCCGACCGTTTGATCTCGCAACGCTCTCATCTGGGCTAGCGAAACGCCAAGTCCCCATTGCCCTTTCACCATGTGAGTGCAGTTTGCTCGCAAGCGACGCGTCATCGAAAGAATGAATGCCAGCGTGTGGTCCGCGACTTCGTCGATACAGTAATCCGGGACGTTGCAGACCGGGATACCTCGTTCGCGAGCGACGTCGCAAGCAACGTTGTCGAAGCCGATCCCATAGCGCACGATGACGCGAGCTTTCTCCATCGCGTTGACAATTTCGGCCGTAACCGGAGCAAACTGAGTGATCACCGCATCCGCGTCTGCAACCAGCGGGATCAACAGTTCGGGCGTCTTGCACTGTCCGCCGACGACTGTGCAGCCAGCTTCGCCAAGAATTCCTTCTTCGATCTCTAGCGAGGGGAATGTGTAGTCCGTGATTGCCACCTTGAACATTAATGGGTCTCCGCCACATAGTGATCGAGTCAGAGTGACTGATAATCTACGAGTCCCAACCGCGCCGGGCAACTAGCCGTGTCTGCACAGGAATGACGCGGCGACCTTAAAACGAAGTACGCGTGACGGCAAGTTGGAAGCTTACGGCACGTCGAATTCGGCTACAATGGCGTGCGACCTGATTCCTATCTCTCGACAGCGGAAGGAAAAATTATGCTGTTGCGCCGAACGCTACTTGCGCTTTTCGCGTTGTGCCCTCTGGTGTGTTACGCAGATCAGCAAGTTCAACTTGTCGAAGTGAAACAAATCTGGAACCAAGCTCCTCACAACGCGTTCACCGATCTCGTTCGGTGGAAGGACAAGTTCTATTGTGCGTTTCGCGAGGGACAGGGGCATGCCGGAGATGTCGGCAAATTGCGGATCATCGAATCGGTCGATGGCGAGAAATGGCAGTCGTCCGGATTGCTTTCGATGAATGAGTACGACCTGCGCGATGCCGCGCTGTCGATTACTCCGGACGGAAAACTGATGGTGCAGGGCGGAGCTCAACAGGTTCGCGATGGAAAACACATCACGGGAACATTTGTAAGTTTTACGTCCGACGGCAAAGCTTTCACAGCACCCAAAATCGTGGTTCCGTTGGGTAAATGGCTTTGGCGAGTTACTTGGCATGGCGACACGGCGTATGGAGTCGCATACGGTAGCAACGAGCAAATGCCAAGTACTGAGCTACTCAAGACAAAAGATGGTATTCACTACGAATCGGTGACCGACAAATTGCTAGATGTCGGTGGATGGCCAACGGAAGCTCGCGTTCGGTTTACGGCCGACGGAACGGCGATCTGTGTGCATCGCCGCGACGGCAGTGAAAACTCAGCCTATCTAGGAACAGCGAAAGCACCCTACACAAAATGGCACTGGCACGATTTGAAGGCTCGGTTTGGCGGCCCGAATTTTGTGCAAATTCCCAACGGCCAGTGGATTGGGTGCGGGCGACTTTACGACGGTGGTGCTCGTACCGAGGTCGTTCACTTCGATCCCGAACAAGGCACGATGACGCCGTTACTTCGCCTTCCATCAGGTGGCTACACTAGCTATCCGGGAATGGTCTGGCACGACAACAAGTTATGGGTGAGCTACTACGCGAGCCACGAAGGTAAAACCAATATCTACCTGGCCAAGGTTCGATTCAACGACAAGTCGGAATCAGCCATCGACATTGGAAATCGATTGGAACTGTTCGTTGACCGATTCTTGATCGACGAGATGCACAACGCCGATCTCCGTTTGCAGTCGCCGCGCCCGTGTGAATCGGTGCTGACCTTTGACAAGCTGTGGGAAGGCGCGTTTTGCGGCTACACGACTGTCTTCAAGGACGACGACATTTTTCGCATGTATTACCGAGGGCTTCCGAAGGCTGGCAGAGATGGCACGGACAGCGAAGTAACGTGCTACGCCGAGAGCCGCGATGGCGTACATTGGACGAAACCCGATTTGGGAATCTTTGAAATTCATGGAACGCGCGACAATAACGTTGTTCTATCTGGGCACACTCCGGCGTCGCATAACTTTTCTCCTTTCAAAGACGCCAATCCGGACGCGCCAGCCGACGAGCGATACAAAGCCTTGGGAGGAACGTCGAAAGGGCTAATCGGCTTCGTTTCTGCCGACGGAATCCATTGGAAGCGGATTCAAAACGAGCCCGTATTCACGAAGGGAATCTTTGACTCGCAAAATGTCTCGTTTTATTCCGAAACCGAAAAACAATACGTCTGCTATTTTCGCACGTGGACTGAAACCGGTTACGGAGGCTTTCGCACGGTAAGCCGTACGACATCCAAGGATTTTCAATCGTGGACCGATCCGGTAGCGATGACATTTGGCGACACGAAATACGAACATTTGTATACGAATCAGACGAGTGCGTACTTTCGAGCGCCGCACATTTATCTCAGCACGGCGGCACGCTTCATGCCCGGCAGGCAAGTCTTGACGGAAAAAGATGCGAAGCGAATCGGAGTGGACCATCGATACTTCAAAGACTGCTCCGACACGGTGTTGATGTCGTCTCGCGGAGGAAACCGATACGACCGCACGTTCATGGAATCGTTCGTTCGACCGGGGCTCGGACTGGAGAATTGGGTTTCGCGGACGAATTATCCTGCACTCGGCATTGTGCCGATCAGCGACAGTGAAATCTCGATTTACGTGCAGAAGAACTATGGGCAACCGACTTCTTACGTGCAGCGGTTCTCGCTCCGCACAGACGGCTTTTCATCGGTCAGTGCGGGCTACTCACCCGGCGAGCTAATTACCAAGCCGCTAACGTTTGAGCAAACGCAAGGCGTTGGGCTGCATCTGAACTTTTCCACAAGTGCTGCTGGATCGATTCGAGTCGAATTGCAAGACGCCAACGGCAATGCGTTGCCAGGGTTTACACTCGACGACTGTGTACCTGTGATAGGCGATCGCATCGATTCGGTAGTTCGGTGGAAGTCAGACGCAGATCTAGAAGACGTTGCTGGTGAAGCAGTTCGAGTCCGTTTCGAACTGAAGGACGCCGATTTGTTTTCGATGCGTTTTCAATAGTTTTCCTGCAGTGATGAGTCACGCACTTGCGTTAGCCGGCTTGCTGACGCACGATACGGCGACAACCAGCGCCAAGTTGGCGGACAACGCGGGAAGCGATGGGTCCCAAGGACGGAGAATCTGTGGTAGCCAATCGAGGTTCAGTAGTAGCTTCCACCCCAGTGCCGTTCCGAATCCACCCGCCATACCGGCGATGACGGCGGTTTTAGGAGCCCTCGGCCGCATAAGCGCACACACGAGCGCCGGCGTTAACGATGCTCCGTACAGAGTGTATGCGTATCGAGCGATGTTGAAGAATCCGTCGCCCGCATAAGACAGCAGAAGCGCAATCGCTCCCAATGAGACTACGATGCTTCGTTGAACTCCGGCGCTGTGAGGGCCGCCAAAAAGATCAACCGAAACAGACGTCGAAGCGCTAAGCAACAACGAATCGGCGGTTGTAATCACAATGGCAATTGCCGCAGCGAGAATCGTAATGCCCAGCCACGTCGGCAGGCTCGTCGTCGCCAGCGTCAGGATGATGAACTTCGCATCGGCTGGATTCTCTCGCAAGATGAAGCACCCTAGCAGCGCCACCGCGACAACGGCGAGTTCGAGAACTAGCACTCCAACGAACATTCCAAGTGCCGACTTGCGAGCTGTCGCGACTGAATTGGTCGACATAAAACGCTGAAACAGATTCGCATCGCCGAGCACAAGCAAAAACGCCGGCAACAAATAGCCGACCCATTGAACGGTCGTCACCTGAGCCGGCAAATCGCGATATTCTGTGTCAATTGGATGAGTTTCCGGGTTCCAGTGGAGCCACGCCCAGACCAACGCAGCGAGCAAGCCAAAGCTGATGAGGACTCCATTAACGAGATCGGTCCAGGCGACGCTGACCATGCCGGCCAACGCCGTGTACGAGACGACGAACGCAATGAAGATGATCGGCAACAACTGCGTCGGAACGGACGGAAACAAAATCGCACCGATCGCTTCACCGGCTCGGATTTGATATGAGGCCATGACCATGTAGGCCGTTATCAATGCGCCCGCGCCGAGTATTTGAGCCGCTCTGCCATACTGTAAGCCAAGAATCTGTGGAACACTGCTTGCAGAAGTTTTGCGAGCGCGTCCCGCAAACGCCATCAGCAGCAGTATTCCAGCCGCTCCGCCCAGCGGATAGACGAACGTCGCCAGTCCCAAATACTGAATGGCGTCAGGGCTGCCGAACAGCGATCCGGTGCCGATCCAGGTCGCGACGAGTGAACCGACCGTAACCGTCGTTCCGAGCTTTCGTCCGGCCAATGCAAAGTCATCGCCTGACTTGACTCGTTTCGCATGCCAAACACCTAGCAACGTCAGGCAGCACAGATATCCGATTATGATGGTGGCTGCGA
>JAGQPC010000557.1 GCA_020426925.1 Planctomycetales bacterium
TTGTCATTGTACGTTGCGGGATAGGTCGCTTGGGCAAGTTCAGCACACGTTGGCATGATGTCGATTACGTGGCCGACCTGAGATTCGATGCGTCCCCTGTTTGGATCGGACTTTGCTCCGTCCGGCCAGTGAACAATGAACGGCGTCGAGATTCCTCCTTCGTGCGTTTGCGTTTTGAACTTGCGAAACGGGATGTCAGAAACGTTCGCCCATTCAAGGCCGGCGCTGGCATATGTTTCGTCGGTGCCAATGCGTTTCGTTTTGTCGCCTTGCCGAAATCCTCCTGGGCCTCCTTCTGCCGAACAGCCGTTGTCGGACACGAGCATAAACACCGTGTTGTCGACCGCTTCGTGCTTTTGCAGCAGCTCAAATAGCCTCCCAACATTTTGGTCGATCGAATCGATCTGAGCTGCATAAACGGACATGCGGTGCGATAGATCAGACTTCTTTTTGTCGCTCATCGAGTCCCACGCGACCGCTTTCGAATCACGATCACTTTTTCCCCACGCGGGGTCAACAATTCCGAGCTCTACCTGCCGCTGGTAACGTTGATCTCGAACTCGGTCCCAACCCTCATCGTAGCGGCCGGAGTATTTTTCGATGTCTGCTTCTTTTGCTTGCAAGGGCCAATGCGGAGCAATGTGAGCAAAGTACAAAAAGAACGGCGCATCACCGCGCGCGGCTTCGTCGACAAACTGAAGAGCGTAATCAGTGAAGAGATCGGTGACGTATTCACCAGGACGAAACTCCACTTCATCGTTGCCCAAAGTCAGAAAGCGGTTCTTTTTCGCCATCGAGTTTCGGAAGTAGAACCCTCCGCCAACCGGACACCCAAAGAACCGATCAAAGCCGCGATCAAGCGGCCAGTGGCCTCGTGCAGAACCGACATGCCACTTCCCGATGCATAGCGTTTTGTAATCGGCCGCTCGAAGCACTTCGCCAATGGTGACGCACTTGTTGTTCAGATACCCTTGATACGCAGGATGTCCCTGGTTCCCCACCATGTGGCCGACGCCAGCTTGGTGTTGGTACAACCCCGTAAGCAAACAGGCTCGAGTCGGGCAACACCTTGCCGTGTTGTAAAACTGATTGAAGCGAACGCCATTTTTCGCCAATCGATCGATATTCGGCGTTGAGATCTCTTCGCCATAGCACCCCAAATCTGAAAACCCCATGTCGTCAACCAGCATGACGATGATGTTTGGCCGATCGTCCGCAAACGCTGCTGACCCCATTAGCAGCCAAGCGACAGTCAAAAACTTTGGAGTGCCACTATTTTGAAACATCGTTTGTCAGCCTCGCAATCGACAATCAGATTGCTGTATCGTACACCCTACTGTTGCGTTCCACAGCCAGCTACCGTCAGAATAGTGCGCGTGGTGCGATTGCCTGAGCGGCCGCGTCTTTTCAAAGTTACTGAAAACTACTTGTGAATCCCTACGGAGTCCATAAATGATTTACCGTCGACTTTGCGTGTTGTTCGTACTTGTTGTGGCTGCCAGCACGGCCCTGGCTGAAGATGCTCCCAAAGAACCGGACGGCATGAAGCCTCTGTTTAACGGCAAGGATCTGTCGGGATGGGACGGCGATCCTCGACTTTGGAGCGTGAAGGATGGCGTCATTCATGGCGAAACCACCTCCGAAAACAAAGCCAACGGGAACACGTTCTTGATCTGGCAAGGCGGAAAGCTCAAAGACTTCCAGCTGCGTCTTTCATTCCGCTGCAACGCAACCAACAACTCCGGCATCCAGTATCGATCGAAGCATATCACTGGCGACCGTGTACGAAACAACTGGGTAGTTCGGGGCTACCAACATGAAATCCGCAATGAAGTGAAACTTCCCAGCGTGTCTGGGTTCATTTACGACGAGGGCGGCAAGCGAGGCCGAATATGTCTGGTCGGTGAAAAAGCAAAATGGGGAGCTGACGGCAAAGAGCTAACTGGCGACGCGCTAATTACTGCTGAAGAGTTTGAAAAGCTGTTCAAGCTTGACGATTGGAACGACGTGATCATCATCGCCAAAGGCAACCACATTCAGCACTACATGAACGGCCGATTGATACTCGACTTTACCGATTCAGACGAACATGTTTTGAAAGACGGCGTTTTGGCTCTGCAGCTACACGCTGGAAAACCGATGTGGGCTGAATACAAAGACATTCGGCTGGTGGATGAGTAGTCTTTAACCGCCATCAAGCACGATACCTTGACGACGCCACGACTTTGGAAATGGCGTCACGAACGTCATTTCATGCTTCAGCGTCGGATGTTCGATCGTCAACGACCGACCGTGTAGTGCGATGCCATTTGCAAATGAAATATCGGAACCGTACTTGCGGTCACCCAGAATCGGATGACCGCGAGAACTGAGCTGAATGCGGATTTGATGCTTGCGGCCTGTGTGTAATTTTATTGCCAGCATTGTTTGAGGCGATCCATCATGCGCTTTGAAATGCTGGATCGATTCGTACTCTAGCTTTGCCAGTTGAGCACCTTCAGCCGACTCATCGGCAAGCAAGACTTTTCGATGTCTCGGATGACGAACAATCCAATCGACACACTCGCCCTGCTCGGGAATGACGTGTCCGTCGACCAAAGCAAGATACTGTTTATCCACAACACGATTGCGAAACTGTTTTGATAATCGCGATGCTGCTTTCGAGGTTCTCGCCAACACAACGATCCCGGTCACCGGCGTATCGAGCCGACTGACTACTCCCAGAAACACGTTGCCCGGTTTGTTGTATTTCCGGCGAATGTACTCTTTCGCTTCGGCGATCAAGCTTGGCCGGTCATCTGCAACTCCCATCGTGGCCAACGGAGCACGTTTATTCACCACCAAGAGATGATTGTCTTCAAAGATAATGTCGGATGATGAAATTGGCACGATTCAGATTCAATGCGCCGTGGTCGGCTGGTGTCAGATTCGATATTCTTTAGGAGAGTTTGTACGATGAACTTCCAGTCCGTCGACGATACGATTCTGCACCGTTATAACTTTGCTTTCTTCGATTGAGTATGCGGCGAGATGGAAAAGCCTCATTTGATTCTTGCGAGTCAATCGCCTCGCCGACGCGATCTGCTGGTCGAATCGGGCTACACGTTTGACATTGTCGTTCCAAGCGATTCGGCCGAATGCGGGATGTGCAGTCGCGAAACTGCGGCCGAACTTGTGGCCCGCTACGCTTTTCAGAAGGCAAAGGACGTCTCCCCACGTGTGGAAAGCGGTTTGATTCTGGCTTGTGATACCGTCGCCGAATGTCACGGTCAGATCCTAGGGAAACCCAAGAACGCGGAACACGCAGCCAAGATGCTGAAAGCGATGCGAGGATCAGAGCATTTCGTGCTGAGCGGTGTATGCTTGTGGCATCGTCCGTCGAATCGAGTGTTACTGGAAATTGAATCGACGACTCTGGTCATGGACAACATTTCGGAGGCGTGGATTAACGACTACGTTCAAACAGACCAGTGGATTGGAAAAGCCGGAGCATTTGGATATCAAGACGGGCTCGACTGGGTACACGTCACGCAAGGCAGCGAATCCAACGTCGTCGGCTTGCCCATGGAGCGACTCGCGGACATGCTTGAACGTTTTGATTCGGAGGCGACGCAACATTCACTAACCGATTCGTGATGTGAAATGTCATGCGAATTTAAGATTATCAAGTTTTCGCGAACGCCGCGCAGTCGCCGCCGGATCATCGTCGTAGCTGATGATTCCATTCACACGGGGAGTTTTGTGAATTGTCGAAGCAATCGAAACTGACCGAAGTTGCCCCAGTGCTGGCCGAAGTGGTCGAGGCGCAGCGAGCCGGTCCTCATGGTGACGCATGCCATTCGTGCGGCAGTCCGGTTGAGAAACTCGATCCTTTCTGCGGTGCGTGCGGAACACCTCATTCAGTCACGGCCAGCGTTGTGCAGCCGTATAGTCAACGCGAATCGGTTAGCACGCGATATGCGAGCGGAACCTCATCAGGTGTTGCCGTGGACTCGGTCACCGCCTCGAACGATGGCACAACTTACGGAAGTGACGAGCGTGCCAACCACAAGTTCTTCGAATGCAAAAACTGCGGGGCGACCGTCTCGATGGACGCGGATCATCGCAGTTACGTCTGCGCGTTTTGCGATTCCACATACGTCGCCGAGTACTCTCCAGAAACAACCGGTCGTCGGCGGCCAGACTTTGTTATCGGATTTGAGGTGACTCCTGAACAGGCGCACGAAAAGTTCAATCAATGGATCAACACGAACGCTTGGTTTCGGCCGGGCGATTTGGACCAAGCACGCGTGGACGAACGTCTGGTCGGTGTTTATCTGCCGTTTTGGTCGTTTTCGATGTTGGCCAAAAGTGAGTGGTCGGCTCGGATCGGCGAGTACTGGTATCGGACAGAAACTTACACTGTAAAGAATGCTGAAGGTAAAACAGAAACGCGGACTCGGCAAGTTCGCGAAACCGAATGGTGGTCGCTTACTGGTCAGCATCAACAGTACTACACCGGCTATCTGGTTTCGGGCAG
>JAGQPC010000558.1 GCA_020426925.1 Planctomycetales bacterium
ACAGAGGCACGGAGGACACAGAGAAAATGTCGCAAAGAGGCTCTGTGTCCTCCGTGGCTCTGTGTTTCTATTCCGAGGCTGTGTTGCTTGGAAATAGCACAGCGTTCTTGATCGGCTACAAATCTTACTTGATCACCCAAGCGACCGAAATCCACCACAACGCAGTGCGTTTGGTTGAGCGGCGCACGGTCACCGCGTATTATGACGACCAAGCATTAACACAAATGGAGACCGTAACATGCCCGAGGACAATTCAACCACTTCGTTTGGTCCACCGATGGAGCGTCGACAGTTGCTAGCTTATGCAGCGTTTGGATCGGCAGCTTTTGCCGGCGCATCGCGTGTTCAAGCCGCGAAAACAGAACCCGCGCCAAAGCGTCGCTACAACATGAAGAAGTCGATCAACTTGTGGGCATTTCCCTATCCTGACAAGATGTCATTGCGACAGTGTTTGCAGCTCGCAAAGGATGCGGGCTTCGACGGAATCGAATTGAATTACGATTTGGAAAGTGATCTGTCGCCCAAGTCGGGAACGAAAGAGTTCCACGACATCCGCCGCATGGCCGACGAGATTGGCATCGCGATTAGTGGCGTTTGCTCGTTTCTGTTTTGGCCTTATCCTTTGACGAGCAACGATCCTGTCGAACGTTCGAAAGGATTAGAGCTGGCCGGAAAGATGACTCAGGCCGCTCACGATCTGGGTACCGAAAACCTGCTGGTCGTGCCCGGTGCCGTGCATATGCCGTGGCGAGAAGACCACGATCCAACGCCCAATGACGTTTGTGCTCGTCGAGCGAAAGAGGCGATCGGAAAGTTGCTGCCGCAGGCTGAGAAGCTAAAAGTCTCTATGAACATGGAGAACATTTTCTTCAACGGATTCCTGCTTTCGCCGTTCGAGATGGTCGATTTTGTTGACGGTTTTTCCAGTGAGTACGTGAAGGTCCATTTCGACACCGGGAACATCATGGAGTATCAGTTTCCCGAACATTGGATTCCGATTCTGGGAAAACGAATCAAGAATGTGCATCTAAAAGAGTTCACCAAAAAGGGAACGGATCATTCTTTGGAAGCGTTCCGACCGCTGCTCGACGGAACGACGAACTGGCCTGCCGTCTTGGAAGCCTTTGGCAAAGTCGAATACGACGGCTATCTGACGTTCGAATACTTTCATCCGTATCAGCATTTCCCGGAAGCGTTGATTTATCAGACGGCCGATTCGCTCGACCGCATGCTGGGTATCAAATAGGCTGACGTCGAACGCTTGTAGTGAGCTGTTGTGATGAGCATCAAAAACGAACGAAGATGGTGTTGGACTCGTTTGATTTGCGTCGTGATCTGGGCGTTTGTCTGTGCGAACGTCGGCGCGCAGTCGTCTCGGCTGGATCGAACGAATCTTCTGCAGTTTCGCGATGCAGACGGCAATGTAATGCCGGTTGCTTCGCCCGAAGATTGGTCCGTTCGAAGGGCGGAAATTGTGCGAGCTATGCAAGCGGTGATGGGGGCGCTGCCCGGCGCCGAGAAACGAATCGAGCTCGACGTGCGAATTGAAGAAGATGTCGACATGGGTGCGTATTCGCGCCGGCTGATCACTTATCAGTCGGAGCCCGATTCGCGAGTTCCAGCGTATTTATGCGTTCCGAAGTCGGCAGGTGCGAGTTCTCGAGTGGCGGCCGTGCTGTGTCTGCATCCAACGGACAACACCGTCGGTCACAAAGTTGTCGTTGGTCTGGGCGGTCGAGCAGGGCGACAATACGCGTCGGAGCTGGCGGAGCTTGGCTACGTGACGATTTCGCCTGCGTATCCCCATCTCGCCAACTATTGGCCAAACTTGAGTAAGCTTGGTTACGTAAGCGGAACGATGAAAGCGATTTGGGATAACACGCGCGCGTTAGATTTGCTCGAATCGATGGACGAGGTCGATTCAAGCAAGGGCTTCGCGGCGATTGGTCATTCGCTCGGCGGTCACAACGCGATTTACACGGCGGTGTTTGACGAACGAATCTCTGCAGTCGTTTCGAGTTGCGGGTTCGATTCCTTTTCGGATTATTACGACGGCGATGAACGGAACTGGTTCTTTGGCAAAGGGTGGTGCCAGATCCGCTACATGCCTCGGATGTCAGATTACAGGGGACGCCTCGAAGCGATCCCGTTTGATTTTCACGAATTGCTTGCGGCTTTGGCGCCTCGCAAAGTGTTCCTTTCGGCACCGCTACACGATTCGAACTTTCGATGGAAGAGCGTCGATCGTTGTGTGGAGGCTGCTCGTCCTGTTTACGAGTTGCTAGGTGCTAATGAGAGCTTGTCGGTTCAGTATCCCGATTGCGATCACAACTTTCCGGATGACATGCGGAGATTGGCGTACGACGCGATTGGATCGGTGCTTCGTCAAGGAGAGTAAGCACTGCACGAATCTTCATTTTCACGTTGAGCGGCGTGGGGCGAACCATCGTGGAGGGTCGGTTGGCAGCGTCGCTGAAACTTGGTTCTCAGTTTCCCCCCCCCTCCCCGGAAACTCGCAAGCTAATTTCCGACCCTCCCTCGGGAGGGTGAAGTGGTTGAGTGATGTGTCAGGGCACAGAGTTAGACGATATCCCAATCGACGTTAATTCGAGTGTGAAGTCGCGACGCCATTTCTTGGCATTCGAAGTGTTCTCGCACGAAGTTGTCTTTGATGCCTGACAGCGGTATATCTTGCGCCTCACAGCAGACACGCAAGTTGCGGCCCCCGTCGACAATCACGTTGATGTCGCTGTCACAAAGCTCTTCCAACATGCCGCCGAGTTTCTTCGCGTCGACGTTGTCGGGCCCCAGAATGAACAACCTGCTTCCTCCGCCGTGTTCGAGTAAGCTGGGAGTTGCGTTTTCGATTCTGTTGCTGACGAGTCGTGCCAGCTCCACGGAATCGTTCTGTTCCAAGGCGTGTTGAAACTTGGCTGCCGTTTCCTCGTCACAGACGCTCAAGATCAGCTTGCGAGCCATCATTCTCATGGACGTCACCAATTCGCGCCGAGAACTTCCTCCGTGAGACAACACGTCTGACAGGCGACGGTTCGTGTTAACGAACAGTTCTTCAACAAAACGATCTAACTGTTCAATCAGTTCGATCTGCCGGGCGGAAAAGACTTCTTCGAGGCAGACGACTTGATCTCGTTCAACGCTCTCGTTGGGGTCGCCTTCAATAACCGATGCGATCAAGAATTCGTCACCTAATTGCGTGAGATCCTTCCATAGGTCTCGAAGGTGCAACTTCGCGGAATGCAAGGAGGAGCGTATCGTCTCCAGAATCGCGCTGACGCATTCCAGAATCAGAACGTGGAACGCCCGTTCGGCGACTACGACCAGAGCGTCTGCCAGTATTCGTTGGTCAGCCTCTCGAATTCGTTTTTTTGCGTTTAAGGGCAACTCGGCTACGCGTTGTTCGGATGTGTGTAGTTCGTCTCTTGTTCGAATGAGTTCTCGTGTGACTTCTGTTAGTATCGTCTTGAGGTGGTCGCTGAGCCAATTCGCGGCCTGACTCGCCCCATCGACTCGAGCGTATCCGGTGTCGACCAGTTCCTTGATCCACGACGTTAAGTCTCCAGATAATGTGCTGCCGACGATTTCCGCTTCGGACACGACGATGTTTGCCAAGGTTTCGATTTGGGCGTCACCTTGCGACTGCTGCCTTTCGCCGACCACCGTTTTGATTCGCTTGATGACAACGTCAATTGCTTCGCGATTGCTACGTGGCTGGCTTTCGCCCGATTGAATGGCGTTCAACGAGCTGTCGATGAGATCTCGCAAATAGGTTTCCGAATCCGACGCCAAGCTGCTGTCGACTGACTTTGAGATTCGTTCGGACAAATCGTTCGTTTCAATCCCCAGTCGGCTAAGCTCTTGTTGCGACAGCTCTACAATCTTGTTGCTGGTTTGACTTGCTACTTCCGAGTCACCGAGGTTTAGCAAACGGTCGACGTCCGTGAGCTTGGTCTGCTCGTCAATCGTAGCCGCGTCAATTCCGACCTTCCATTTTCGGACGACGTATCTGCATAGTTGGTCAGCAAGTTGACGATGCTGGTCTTCTGGGATCGTCGTGAAGGATCGCATTTTGGATGAACGAAAAATGAGCGGCTCGACACGTGGGTCGGCGCTCTCTCTGCATTTCTCGAACACCGAGCACGCGGTGGATAGAGAGTTCGCGAACAGGTATTCCGCGACGTGATCGACCGATTCGGAAAAATCAGCGTTTTTCAGCTTCGAGCCGAAATCGAACAGGTAGGTGTTTGAAAAGGTTGGACCATTTTCTCGAAAGCCGGCGAGGCCTAAACTCGGTTCGCCCGGATAGTCGCAGCCTGGCTGCGAGAAATAGTTCAATTCATCTAGACATGCGAAGGCGTTTGCGTAAGACAATCCGTGCGCGGACGCAGACTGGCCCGCGGCATGCGCGCACGTGAGAATGCCGACGACGTGTTCGTCCGAAAAGCCACATTCAGCGAGCATTTGGCGCAGGCCATAGGCAACGTCGATCACCATGCCACTGCCCGTGCCACCACAAATGGAGGCGACAACGAACACTCGCGGATCCGTTTCCTCGAATTTCAGGTTCGTGTTTTGCGCCGTTGTCTCGATCGATTTGCTGTCAGTGGATTCGCCAATGATTTCACGCATGTGGCGCATGAGAGAAGTGGCGTGATCGAGCATTGCGATTCTGCCGAGCGCTCTGATTCCATGCGTGTGCAACGTTCGCGGAACATTGTAAAGCCAACGTCGGCTGAGCGATTCGATGTTGCTGATCGACGAGTTGCGATAGTAGCTCGTTTCTCGAAGTGGCAGGATTAAAATGTCTTGCTCGCGAAGGCCGTCATCGCGCTGCCCTAATTTCACTTCGGACAGGCTGTCCGTGTCTGTGTCGATATACAGAAACTGCAAAGCTGGAGTGTCTTCGATTGGTGCGACTCGATCGGAAATTAGCCGTCGAACACTGCGAAGAATTCTCCCGCCCGTTTCGCCAATTCCGATAAAGATCGTAGGACGAAACGTCGGCTGTGTATCTTCGATGTCCAGTCTTGGTAGCTTGCGAACCTCTGGCGCCTGGATCAGGACTGTGCATCCATCGTGCACTTGATCGTTCTGTTGTTTGGCCGATCGTTTTGACTTTGATTGAGAATCGCCCGTCGCGTCCGTATCTGGCGGATCATTCATAATGAACGTGGCCGAGCTACGGTGCATGAGGCGATCAACGAACTCGCGGCAATTCTGAAAACGTCGCTCTGGAGTTTTGGAAAGTGCCTTTCCTACCGCAAATCGTTCTACTGGAGTCAACGATGTAAGATCTGGAGAGGAATTCAGGTGTTGCGAAGCGAGTGACGCGACACTGTTCCCTGCAAACGGAAATGCTCCGGTGAGTAATCGGACATAGACGATTGCGAGACTGTACTGATCGCTATACGCCGTCGGTTTGCCATCAAAGACTTCCGGCGCGGAATAATGCGGCGTCAGTCCACCCACCATGGAGACGCAACTCTTCTGCAGATCTTTCATTAGGCCGAAGTCAGCCACCTTGATGTGCGAATCGACCAGTAGCAGGTTTTCTGGTTTTACATCCAAGTGTTGAAACGCATGCCTATTGAACAGGTAATCAAGCGCGTCTGCTGCCTCGGACATGTACTGCAGCAGTTCTTCTTTGGGAATGCCGGGCAGGCCTTCCTTACGACACTCATCGCACCGTTCGAGCAGCGTTTTGTCCGCGAGCTCCGTGATGATATACAGCTGGTTGTCGACGATCTCGACTCGTTCCATCGACAATAGAAAAGGATGTTTGAGCGATTTGGCTCGGTCCAGCGTGCGCAGTTCTCGAAGTCCGCGATCGTCGTCGACGAGTCCGTGAATGATCTTGACTGCTTTGAGGATGTCGCCTGGAGTAGTTGCGCTCCAGACCTCGCCGAATCCTCCCACGCCGATTCGCTCGATAAGTTTGATACCAGGAATTGGCTCCTGGTTGACGCGTTGAGAAGATTCTTTGTTAACCGTGGTCACGTGTTATGCCTCTGTTGAATTCGGTGATCCGGCTGGAGAATCTGTGTCGCGGAAGACAACAGCAAAGTAGCTGGTCGCGACACGGTCTAAATAATCGGGTTTCATTTCAAACGGAAGCCGACGAAAACGGCAAAAGTTCCGTATTTGTTTCAGAAGGTCGCGAGGATGGCAGCGACGCATCGCGCGACCGGTCTCGTAGTAGTGCTTTTCCAAAAGGTATTCCACACAATCCAGACGGCATTCGCACCCGAACTCTTTCGCGTACAACTCGAATAGGCGTGTGAACTCTTCTTGATCCGGGTCTTCGATTTCTATCTTGTACGGGATCCTACGGAGGAATGCTTCATCGACCAAATCCTTAGGTTCAAGATTTGTCGAGAAGATGATCAGCTGGTCAAAAGGAACTTGAATCTTCTTTCCATTTGGCAGAGTCAAGAAATCGTGCCCGCACTCGAGCGGAACGATCCATCGATTCAGCATTTCTCGTGGGGCGATTTGTTGTCGGCCGAAGTCGTCGATCAACAGGCATCCGCAGTTGCTCATCAACTGCAGCGGTGCCGTGCAAATGTTTGACGTTGGGTCGTGCTGAATCTCCAGGTTGCTCATCGTCAATTCACCACCAACGATCACGGTGGGTCTTTGGATTTTCACCCAACGACGATCGTATTTCGCAGTCTCCAAGCCGGTGTCTTCGGGCGCTGTTTGGTGATAGGAAGTGTCGTACAGTTTGATGAGCTGGCCATCTTCAATGATGACTCGAGGAATCCATATCTCTTGTCCGAAACAGCCTGTGATTCTTTTGGCCAAAGTCGACTTGCCGTTGCCTGGAGCGCCAAACAGAAACATTCCAGCGCCAGAATTGACCGCCGGTCCGACAAGATCGATGAGATTTTCATTCACCGTGATGTCAGAACATGCGTCCAGAAGATCTTCATGTGACGGCGATTCGGTGCGTATGCATTGGGCCTCGATCGAGTTGATGTAGTCGTTCAACGGCACCGGGGCAGGTCCGACATAGCTGGACGCGCGTTGGTAAGTGCCTGCCCGTTCATGTCCATTTTCAGTCAGCGAATAGTAATAATCGTTGAAAGGGGCTGTGCCCGAATGGACGACCAACTGCCGAGTTCTCAGGCTGGTGAAGAATTCTTCCAGTGTTTGAAATGGTAGACAGACTTTGTCGGCTATTGATCTTCCACTAGCCGTGCCTGTGACTGCTAAGTACTTACAAATCAGGGACTCGATAAGTGTCGGTGACAGGCCCGTTTCTGAGAAGTTGCTCGGCTCGCTTGGCCAAAAACGTTCTTCTTCCAGAAACGTCTTTAGCAGTGAGCCTGATAGGTCGAGCGTTTCAATAGACATGATTGGGTCCTGATTGCCGAAAAGTGCATGTGCGCAAGTATAGAACCCCTCTAACCGGACACGACGTCTTGTTCTGTCGTCAGACGGATGCCGGTGTCGACTAATCGGTACTATCGCGCCAAACGGATAATGGAATTGATATGACTAGTCTTTCAACGTCGATGCGATATCGGAAGCTAGAGTTTTTAAAGACCACGACCATTGGGCTACTGAATTCCCGGTTCCTTTACGATACGAATTGTCAGCGTTTCAATGCAGCGCTCCAACACTAACATCCCGGCGATTGGCGATAGCGAACCGATACCTAGTCGCGAAGTCATTTGGTTCTTGGTTGGGCGAACGTCACAGGACAGCTCGATTCGGCATATCCCGTTGTGCGAAAGTCCTTTCACAATCGGACGTCGATCAGATGCGTCACTGCAACTAGCATCGAATAATGTCTCCAGCCTACACGCAGAGATCGCGACTGACGGCGAGTCGCTTGTCTTGCGAGATCTGCGAAGCACCAACGGAACTTTTGTAAACGGCGAGCGAGTTCACGACTCTATTGAGCTCCAGCCTGATGACCTAGTGCAATTCGCGTCTGCGCCGTTCAGGATTGCAATGCATTCGGCGGTGACAAGCGACCAGACAACGTGCGAAGACAGCTATGAGCTCGCGATGTTGCTGGTCCAATTCGATCGCCTGATGACGGAGAAGTCGGTTGAGCCTCATTATCAGCCGATCGTCGATTTGCGAAACAACGATGCGGTGATCGGTTATGAAGTACTTGCACGCAGTCAAATCGCTGGCCTGGAAAGCGCTCATGCGATGTTTTCGACGGCGGCACGGCTGAACTTGGAAACTAAGCTCAGCGAAATGATGCGCTGGAACGGAGTCGAGCGTAGTATGACACTGGAATCTCGGCCGCATCTGTTTTTGAACACGCATCCGCTGGAAATCAACAGTCCTGATCTGATGGAATCGATTCGGCGACTTCGCGAATTCAGTCCGAATCAGAAACTGACTCTCGAAATCCATGAAGGTGCGGCGACTCCAGATTTGAACTTGCGCCGTCTGCGTGATCAGCTGCATGACATGGATATCAGCCTGGCGTTTGATGACTTCGGCGCTGGGCAGGCTCGCCTCACGCAACTCAGCGAAGTCGGCCCAGACTATCTGAAATTCGACATGTCTTTGATCCAGAACCTCCACACCTCGCCAAAACGAACAGGGATGGTCGCGACGCTAGTCAAAATTGTTCGAGACATGCAAATCGCACCTCTGGCCGAGGGAATCGAAACAGAAGCTGACCGCGAAATCTGCGAGGAAATCGGGTTTGAGTTTGGGCAAGGCTACCTGTTTGGCAAGCCAGCAAAGCTAACCGTCACGGGTTAGGCAGTTCTTCGCCGGAATTTAATGTTTACCAAGTACGCACGTGGAATATCAGCGTGCGCTGGACCGCACGGACGAAACTCGATTGTGGTAAACTGTCTGCCAGAGTAAGAGTTTGCTTCTCTTGCTTCACCCTCCCTCGGGATGGGCGAAAACGAGCTTGCGAGTTTTTGGGGAGGGGACATCCTCAAACCGTGTTGCTGCAACAAGACGTTTGCCAACCAGAAGACGTGTTTACCCTCTCCGCCGCTACGCGGCGACTCTCCCAGAGGGAGAGTGAAGCAGTAAACAGCTTATGAGCTGCACAAGATTAGAGGCTCAGGACGCGTTATAACTTGCGTACAGTTCAGCTGATTCACGGAGACCATTCCATGTCCGGGATATGCGGCTCTTCACATTCGACGCATGCCTTTCAATCTTTCGGCGGTACGACGCGCGATGGGCTTTGTCTCCGCTCTCGGCGGAATATGTTGAAGGCGAGCTTGGCTGGAATCGCTGGACTTTCTGTTCCCGCGTTACTACAGCACCGCGCGTTCGCAAAAGAGCAGGGCAGTTCGATTTCGAACCGCAAGGCAGTAATCCTGCTGTGGATGACCGGAGGCCCCAGCCAGATCGACACGTGGGACATGAAGCCCGATCGGCCGTGGATCAATCGAGGCCCGTTCTCACCAATTCGAACCGCGATCCCTGGTGAAGTGATTTGCGAGCATCTGCCCAAACAGGCGGCGATGTTGGACAAGTTCACGCTCATCCGATCGGTCGACTGCAAAAAAAGCAACCATGAACCGAACATGGTCATGCAAACTGGCCATCGTGACGCAGCGCCCAGAATCAATCGATTAGGTGATCGCTATCCAGCCATCGGTTCGATCGTCGCGAAACATCGCGGCGCAAATCAAAAGGGAATGCCTCCATACGTCGCGTTTCAAAAATCACGATCGCACATCGCGTACGCGGGATATCTCGGTCAGCAATACGATCCGTTCATGGGACACGATGCCGCGGAACTTCCGATCTACGATTTGGTTGGAAACGATTCAGGCAAACTCAGCAGACCGCGAACGTTCGATTTTGCTCAAGATCTGAGTTTCGAACGCCTCTCGCAACGTCGCACGCTATTGCGAGATTTCGATCGCATGCGTCGGCAGCTCGACAGTTCCGGTGTGATGGAATCGATGGACCAATTCCACCAGCAGGCGGTCGAGACGATCGCGGGTGGCCGTGTGCAAAAAGCTTTCGATCTCAACGCCGAGCCTGACGCAATTCGAGACCAATACGGCAAGCATTTGTGGTGTCGACAGGCATTATTAGCGCGGCGACTAGTTCAGTCGGGTGTTTCCTTTGTGACGATCGATCTTAGCTACCACACAGCGTCGGGTACGTGGGACAATCATGGCGACAACATTCCTCCTTACGGCGGGATTTCAAAAGGGCTCAAGCCACTACTGCCACTGTTTGATCACTTGATCACGACCTTGGTTTCTGATTTGGAGCGTTGTGAGTTGCTCGATGATGTGCTGGTTGTCGCCATGGGCGAGTTTGGACGTACTCCGAACATGGGAACGCAAGGAAGTACCGATGGACGCAACCATTGGCCGGAAGTCATGTCCATGTGTTTAGCCGGCGGTGGCTTGCGACATGGTCAAGTTATCGGCTCGACCGAAAAAGATGGCGGATATATCAAGAGTCGTCCCGTGACGCCAGCAGATCTCGCTGCGACAATTTATCGTCACATGGAAATTCCGCTCGACACCACTTACGAAGACGAGCAAGGTCGGCCACACTTTGCTGTACAAGAAAACGGAAAACCGATTACGGAATTGTTTTCTTGAAGTTGGGTGTTTCCGAGTCAAGCGAAGAAACCGGATACCCTCACGCCGCAGCAAGTTCAGCTGATAAACTCCTGAGAAAACTGACGGCATTGTAAGAAAACTATGCGAACGATGAAGCTGCAATGGATGTTTCTACTTATTTTATGTGTGAACTTCGGAACGCTCGGTGCTGACGAGAATCGAATGCCGTCAATCGTCGGGCCCTTCCTGCAAGAAATGCGGACGTTCTATTCGGAGCAAGACGGGTTGGCTGATGTCGACGTCCAGCGAATCGCGATTGACTCGGCTAGACGAGTCTACGCACGAACGGAAAGCGGCGATTTTGAATTTCGCAATGGTCAGTGGGCTGCGTTAGGCAAACCGACAAATCCGTTTCGGACCGACATGGAACTTGACGAAATCAGCAAGAGTGCAGGTTTAGGCCAGGCACTGTCAGTGGCTCGCGATGCTACGAGCACGCCCGTGTACGGAACAACTGAAGGTCTTTTCTTCACGAGCGGCGCGAAATTCGAACAGCAGTTTCCGGAGCACGGTAACCGGCGTTGGGCTCCAACGAATGTTCGTGTCGACTACGACGGCCTCGGGCGATTGTGGTTTTGCAGTAAACAAGGCGTCGGTTGTTTCGCGGACGGTGAATGGACTTTGCACACGGGAGCTGACGGACTTCCGTACGACGATCTTACTTCAATCGCGTGCTCCAACGACGGCACGGTTTGGTGCGGGACCACGAAAGGAGTCGTCCGGTTTGACGGTCAAAACTGGGCCTATCGCCAAGGGAAACGTTGGTTGCCAAACGATGACGTACGTGATATTGCGATCGATGCGGATGGCAACGCTTGGATTGCGACGGCGGGTGGAATTGCCTTCATCTACTTCAAGCCAATGACGCTTGCCGAAAAAGCTGAGTACTACGAAACCGAAATCGACAGATTCCACCGGCGAACCAAATTCGGATATGTGATCGAAGCCCATGCACCCGTCCCTGGTGGGAAGCAGAACCTTCGGCTCGGTGCAAGTGACAACGACGGACTGTGGACCAGCATGTATGGCGCCGGTGAGTGTTTTGCCTACGGCGCGACCAAATCGCCTGAATCGAAACAGCGAGCGAAACGAGCTTTTGAAGCACTGCGATTTCTCAGCGAAGCGCCGAAAGGATCAAAGCACGCGCCTCCGGACGGCTTTATTGCTCGCACAGTTTTGGAAACGACCGCACCGGATCCGAATCTAGGTTCGTATACGCTCGAGGCTCAGCGCCGATTTCGCAGTGACGACGGTTACTGGCGAGTCTATGAGCCGCGCTGGCCAAAATCGGCGGACGGAGAATACTATTGGAAGAGCGATACGAGTTCCGACGAGCTAGACGGCCAC
>JAGQPC010000559.1 GCA_020426925.1 Planctomycetales bacterium
AAGCCTATGCCGCCGATATCACCTACGGCACCAACAACGAGTTCGGTTTCGATTATCTGCGCGATAACATGCGGCGTGCAGCTCAAGACGATGATCGCTTTCCCAAGCACATGCAGCAGTCTCAAGGGAAACTGAATTTTGCGATTATCGACGAGGTCGACAATATCCTGATCGACGAAGCGCGGACGCCATTGATTATTTCAGGTCCAGCACACGATAACCCTCGAAAATACGCCGACGCCGATCGAGTTGCTCGAATGCTGCAGAAGGGTACGCACTTCGAGGTCAACGAAAAAGATCACAATGTCACGTTGACGGACGAAGGTGTTCGCGACGCAGAAAAAATCGCAGGCGTCGAGAGCTTCTACACGGCGGGCAACATGGAATGGCCGCACCTGATCGACAACGCGCTGAAGGCCCACTATCTGTACAAGAAAGACGTTAACTACGTCATCAAAGAGGGTTCGATTGTCATCGTCGACGAATTCACAGGGCGTCTGATGGAAGGTCGTCAGTGGAGCGATGGCTTGCATCAAGCTGTCGAAGCGAAAGAAGGCGTTCGCATTAAAGAAGAAACGCAAACGCTCGCGACCGTGACGCTGCAGAACTTTTTCAAGCTCTACAAAAAGCTCTGCGGTATGACCGGTACGGCGATGACCGAAGCCGACGAATTCTGGAAGATCTACAAGTTGGACGTCGTTGCGATTCCGACCAACAAAGACCTCGAACGGCTCGAGTTTCCCGACGTCATCTACTGTACCGAAGAAGAAAAATACACGGCCATCGCTGACGATATCGAGCGGATCCACAAATGGGATTCCATCGTCGTCAACAAAGAACAACTCGTTGGCACGATCCATAAGGAAACCGAATCGTCAATCGACTTTCAGGCTCGCGGTTCCAACAAAAAAGAATCGATTCAGAAGTCAAAGATCTCGAAAATCCAACCAAAAGGCCGACCGGTTTTGGTTGGTACGACTTCGATCGAAAAGAGCGAACTTTTGTCTGGAATGCTGGATCGCCGCGGCATCAAGCACGAAGTTCTGAACGCCAAGCAACACAAGCGTGAAGCGGAAATTGTGGCGCAAGCCGGGCGAATCGGCGCGGTCACGATCGCGACCAACATGGCCGGTCGTGGAACGGACATTATTCTAGGCGGTAACCCAGAAAACCTCGCTTGGGCAATTCTGCAAGACAAATACGAAACACGACTCGATGTTCCGCGCGAAGAATGGGACACGCTAGTCAAGGAAATTGACGAACGCGAAGGCATGTCTGAGCAGGGCAAGCTCGTCAAAAGTATGGGTGGGCTTCACGTGATCGGCACCGAGCGACATGAAGCTCGTCGAATCGATTTGCAGCTTCGCGGTCGCTGTGGCCGTCAGGGCGATCCGGGCAGCAGCCGATTTTATCTGTCGCTGCGTGATGACTTGATGCGCATCTTTGCCGGCGAATGGGTTGAGAAAGTACTCAAGCGATTTGGTGGCTGGGAAGAAGGCGACGCCATTGAAAGCAATATGGTCACTCGCCGTATCGAGGCCGCACAGAAAAAGGTCGAAGAACGCAACTTTGAAGTGCGAAAGAATTTGCTCGAATACGACGAAGTCATGGACGAGCAGCGCAAACGAGTCTATGGCTATCGCCAATCAATTTTGGACGGCACCAGTTGCAAGACGTTGATACTGGACATGATCGCGCAGCAGGTGAACGAAAACCTTGAGGCGATCCTGACACCGAACTACGGCCCTGAATCGTTCGCCGCTTGGGCCGGTTCGCGTTTGTCGACGACTTTGGAGCCTCGTGAATTTCGGCGAGTCGATTTCAAGACTGCCGAGCAGCTCGCGAAAGGCGAAGCAGAACGGATGGCGGAAACGCACATCATGGACGCCATCGACGAAAACCTTCCTGATGGTGAAGAGAGCGAATGGAACTGGGAAGCTCTTGCCAAAATGGCGAACACTCGGTGGGGCCTGAATCTTCGAGACCGAGACCTCAAAAAAGAGGGACGGGCTAAGGTTGACTCGTACTTGATCGAATTGGCGCGACAAGCGATTCAAAAAACGGATCTGTCCGAAGGCGAGAACTTCCTTGCAGAGGACTTCGTTCCGCGCACCGTCGCCGCGTGGGTGTTGCATAAGTTCGGTATCGTGATCGAGCCGGACGAGATCAAGGATCTCGACGCCAAAGACGTAAATAAGCTGGTGACGGAGCGAGCAATCGCCGCCTACGAAGAACGCGAGTACGAATATCCGGTAATGGCCGGGCTGTATCGTTACAGTGTTAATCAGGGCGGACGCCCGCGGGTCGATCGAGAAGCGTTGGTCACCTGGGCTCGTGATCGGTTCAAAGTCGATTTGGACATGGAAGATCTCAAGAGCAAGCAGCGCGAAGAGATTCAGCAAGTCCTACTGCAACATAGCAAATCGGACCAGGCCAAAGTTCAAACGGTCGAAGCCGAAGTTCGGCAGAAACTCGATTCGATCTTTCCAGCCGGAAGCAACGGCACGCCTGCAGGCAAAGCGTCCAGCAACGGCGCGCTAGATTCGCTGTCAGATTGGACTCGCCAAACGTTAAATCTCGATTTACCCAAGTCGGAGATCTCTGACCTAGACCGCGATTCGCTTGAACAAAAGCTGATGACCGCCGTCGAAGATCGATTCCATCCCGAAATTCGGCGCATGGAGCGAGCCCTTGTGTTGCAGATTGTCGATACCGCGTGGAAGGATCACCTGCTGGCGATGGACCATCTCCGCAGTGCAGTCAGCTTTGTGGGCTTCGCGCAAGTTGATCCCAAAGTCGAATACAAGCGTGAAGGCCGACGTCTGTTCGAGCAAATGTGGGCCTCGATTGGCCAGCGAACAACTGACCTGATTTTCCGCATGGAACAGCTGAACGAAGATTTCATCGGATCAACCTGGGTCGAGACGAAGGCCGTTCACGAAGCGGCGCCGTCAACTACACAAATGGCGGCTCAGCAAGACCAGGCAATCAGAAGCTCGCAAGGCGAAGAGAAACTAGAGACAATCCGCAATCGCGGCGAACGGGTCGGACGCAACGATCCATGCATGTGCGGCAGCGGCAAGAAATACAAGAACTGTTGTATGCGTAAATGAATAAGTGGCAGGCAGAGCCTGCAAGGCAGTGGGTTCCGAGGCAGGAGGCAACGCTCCGGAACCAGTCCCAGCGTAGCCTTTGCCACTACGTCGATCAGATTGTCACCAGAAAGGATGCTCGGTGTCACTCGTTCTCAACTGCGTCTATTTGATTGCTCTGATCGCGGCGTCGCCGTGGATGTTGTACACGGCAATCACCAAAGGAAAATATCGGCAAGGCTGGACGCACAAGCTGTTCGGCATCGTGCCGAAACGAATCGGCGAAGCTCCGTGTGTTTGGCTGCATGGCGTTAGTGTCGGAGAGATCAACGTGCTTGCTGCGATCGCTCCTCGGCTGAAAGATTCGTTTCCCGAATTTGAGATCGTTGTTTCGTCGACAACCAGGACTGGATTTGAATTAGCAAAAAAACGATTCGCGCACCATTCTGTGTTTTACTGTCCTTTCGATTTCAGTTGGGCCGTGCGAAACGTGCTGCGACGTGTCCGACCTGACGTGATCGTTTTGGGAGAACTCGAACTCTGGCCGAACCTTGTTCGAATTGCCGATGCGCAATCGATCGACGTCGCCGTTGTGAACGGACGGTTGAGTCAAAACAGCTTTCGCGGCTATCAGCGGATTCTTCCGCTGATTCGTAGCGTGCTGCGACGAATTCGAGTCATCGCAGCGCAATCGGACGAATACGCATCACGGTTTGTTGCACTGGGAGCTCGTCAGGAAGCCGTGTTCGTAACCGGTTCGACAAAATTTGACGGTGCGGAAACCGATCGAACAAACTCTCGCACTGCGGCGTTGGCTCGGATCGCTGGTTTGACGGACCAAGATTGTGTCTTCTTGGCTGGCAGTACACAGGCTCCCGAAGAGCAGTTTGCCATCAACGCGTTTCGCGCGCTGTGTGACGAGTTTCCTGCTTTGAAGTTGATCATTGTGCCTCGGCATCCAGAACGTTTCAACGAAGTAGCAAGGTCGCTCGACGAAACTTCTCTCGATTGGCGCCGGCGCAGTGAACTCTGCGATTCGCGGCCCATGGCCAGCCACATTCGCGTTTTGCTGATCGATACGATTGGCGAGCTGGGCGATTGGTGGGGGACGGCCGAGTACTGTTTCGTCGGCGGATCGATGGGAGACCGCGGTGGCCAGAACATGATCGAACCGGCCGCGTATGGCTCGTCCGTGTCGTTCGGCCCGAACACGAAAAACTTTCGCGACGTCGTCCAGCTCATGCTAGCTGCGGATGCCGCGACCGTTGTCCGAAACGGATTGGAGCTAACCGAATTCCTACGCCGGCGTTTGGAAAACTCGGACGAACACCAAGGCTACTGCGAACGGAGCTGTGCACTTATGCGGCAAAACGCCGGTGCCACGGACCGTACAATCGAGTGCCTATCAGCGCTGTTTCACAGACGGATCTCGGTTCCACTACCACTTCCGAATTCATCGACGGCACCGATTCGGTCTCGCAACGCGTAGGCTACCGTAGTCCTCCGACTCCTTTCGGAGGGCATCGCGGTTGGAGCGTACCGACTCTAAGCACAGAGCAGCAATGGCGAATCGGCCAGGGCTGTGGCGGCTATGGCCATACGCGCACAGAATTCCCGGACGCTTTGCAGGAACGCTCCGCCGCTAGTTACGCTTTGTCGGGCGTGTCTGCTAAAGATCCCTAGATCCTCGAACTTAGAATGAGCGTCGGGAAGTTCAGCAAATTCCACTGCACAACAGAGTTCTGTTCATGCAACCTTCACTCCGTGCCGTAGTCTTTGCCGATCCGCCCAGCGTACAACACCATCGCCAATCCGATGGCCATCAGCACCGTCGCGGCGATGTACGGAAGCGACTTTTGGATTCCCAGCAGAGGAATACCAACGCCAGATCCAACGATTCGCGCCAACGAGCTGACGCTCTGCCCAACGCCTAACACTCTGCCCTGATTTTCGGGAGCTGTCCGCCTGGAAATAAGTGCGTTGATCGATGGCGTCAGAAACGCGAACCCGGCGACAACCAATGTCAGCCCGGCGAATAGAAACCCAATTGATGCCTGCCGGATCGCAACTAGCATGATCGCGAATCCGGCAATGTCGATCGTCGATCCGGTTGCGGCCAAGCTGGTGTCTGACACTTTTCCCGCGACTCGCCGCACGATTCCACCCTGCACTAAAGCAAGCGTTAGCCCGATGAAGGCAAACGTCAGGCATACCTGACCGTGCGTAAAATGAAACAGTGGCTTAGCATCCGTGACAGCTTCGCGGCCGCCGACTAACAGGGACAACGTCGTTTCGAAATTAGCGAACGAAAAAATGCAAATAAAACTGGCGAGCAGCAGAGGCCCGATCGATGGAATCGCGAACGCTTGGCCCCACGCCTTGAGATCGAGCGGATTCTTGGCTGCCGTTTCGCTGTGTTTGGTTAACGATTCTGGCAATTTGAACCACGCCAAAATCAACGCGAACGCGGAAAGGCCTGCCGCAACGTAGCCTGGCATTGGGCCGGGATCGCCTTGCCCAGACGGAACCGCCAAATAGCCGATCAGTGGCCCAAAGGTAAATCCTAACCCAAACGCCATCCCGATTAACGCCATGCCTTTTGAGCGTTTTTCAAGCGTCGTCGTGTCAGCGATGTAAGCTTGGGCCGTCGAGATCGTCGCGCCGGCGATGCCTGCTCCGAATCTCGATATCATTAACAGCAGCATGCTACGTTCCTTCGTGGCGATGCTGAACAACGTATAGAAAACGACGGAGCCACTAAGCCCAATCATAATGATTGGACGTCGCCCAAATCGGTCTGATAGCCGTCCCCAAAGCGGCGCGCATAGAAACTGCATTGCCGAAAAACTGGCCATCAGAATTGCTAGCTTCGCGTTATCTGCATCGATGTCTTGCGCGTAAATTGGCAACAGCGGCAAGACGAGCCCAAACCCGAGCAAGTCAATAAAGACAGTCAAAAAGATAACCAACAATGAGCCACGCTTGGGCTCGGATGAGTTATGTGCAGACGATTCAGCCATACGACCAGCCAATTCCCTTGACAATATTTACACTTATGCACGCAACGTATCGGCTGTCAGTGACATTCGCAACGCCATCTACCGACGCGAAATTTGAAAAACTATCATTCTGAGATGAAGATCCAACCCGCAGCCGTCCGCCGACAGTTTGAAGCTCTCAGCCGATCCGAAATCGAATCGCATCACCTTGCTCGGCTGAACGCGCTGCTGTCAGAGATACTTCCGGCCAACCAGTTTTACGCGAAGAAACTTGGAGCAAACATTGGTCGGCTCGAATCGTTGGAGCAATTACGCGAGCTGCCATTTACCGAAAAGGATGAACTCGCTTCCCCAAACCGAGATCTGGCAGCAAACCACACGTTTCCTGTCGAGCGATACTCGCGGTTTCACCGGACGTCGGGAACAAAAGGCAAGCCGATGGTTGTGCTGGACACGGCCGACGATTGGCACTGGTGGATCGAGACGTGGCAATTCGTGCTGGATGCGGCTGAATTGACGACGTCAGATCGAGTCGCCATGGCATTTTCGTTTGGACCATTTATCGGCTTTTGGACCGCGAACGATGCCATCGCCGCACGCGGCGCCCTAGTGATTCCAGGCGGAGGAATGGACACACTCTCTCGCCTGGACTTAATTCGGTCTGCTGAGGCCACCGTGATCTGCTGTACGCCGACGTACGCCATGCGACTCGCCGAAGTGGCGATTGAGAATAACATCGACATAGTGAATTCGTCCGTTGACAGAATCATCGTCGCGGGAGAACCAGGTGGCAGCATTCCGTCCATTCGTGACCGAATCGAATCGGCATGGAACGCTCGCGTCATCGACCACAGCGGCGCAACAGAAGTTGGCCCTTGGGGATTCGCAGATCGTCAGCGACTCGGGCTGCACATTGCCGAAAACGAGTTTATCGCCGAGTTCCTGTCAGTCGATTCAGGCGAACCGGCGAAAGATGGTGAACTGTCGCAGCTCGTCCTCACATCACTCGGTCGAGTGGGATGTCCGGTCATTCGCTATCGAACGGGAGACCTAGTGAGACCTCGCTGGAACGCCGATCCTCGCTGCAACTTTGTGTTGCTGGAGGGTGGAGTTCTCGGTCGCGCCGACGACATGATGATCATTCGCGGAGTCAATGTTTTTCCCAGTTCGATCGAACAGATCTTGCGAACGTTCCCAAGCGTCGCAGAGTATCGCATAACAGCAACTCGCGAGCGTGAAATGGATCAGCTGCACATCGAGATCGAAGCTGGCCCCGGCGACGTGGACGATGTCGCCGCTGAACTGAAAGTACGTCTGGGACTGAACGTTGCGGTTACACTTGTCGACGAAGGCACTTTGCCTCGCTTTGAAGCGAAGGGAAAACGATTCGTCGACCAACGAGACTCTTAACCCTGGTGGTGTTGACTCATCATCACAATGAAAAATATGCACCGACCAATCGACATGAAGCTGCTCCGTGATGTGGTTTTGGAAATCACGTGGAGCGATAACATCCAGCACCAGATTCCACTAGAAGCACTTCGGAAAAGTTGCCCGTGCGCGTCGTGCCGCGAAAAACGAATTTCCGAACACACTAAGAAGCCATCGCCAGACGACGCGCTGCAGGTTCTATCGTTAGCGGAAACGGTACCTCTGCGGATCGAATCCATGCAGCCAGTTGGGAATTACGCCTACAGCATCAGGTTCTCTGACGGCCACGACACCGGCATTTTCACGCTCGAGTTTTTGCGAAAGCTTGGCGATATTGTGGCAGGCGAATCGAGCGAGAACGAATAAAGGTCAACGCTATGTACATTATCCGCGCTGCGAAAACGGAAGATTGTGCGACGATTGCGGACTTCAATTGCCGTTTGGCCGCCGAAACGGAAGACCACGAACTCGATCGACAAACGGTCACTCGCGGCGTCGAACGAGGGCTCCAGCACGATGACGAGTCGCAGTACTTTGTTGCCGAATCGCCAGCTGGAAGTGTAGTCGGGCAGCTGATGGTGACTCGAGAATGGAGCGATTGGCGAGACGGATGGCTGTGGTGGATCCAAAGCGTCTATGTTCAACAAGACCATCGAGGCAACGGAATTTTCCGGTCGCTGCTCGATCAAGTTCGCACTGCCGCCGAGCAAGATCCGGACGTTGTCGGCATTCGTTTGTACGTCGAAAATGAAAATCAGCGAGCACAAGACGTCTACGCTCGACTTGGATTTGTGGATCCGAACTATCGAGTCTTGGAAATGATCTTTGACGACTAGCCATGGCAAACGTGATAAAAGCTCTGACAGCGGAGCAACAAGAGGCGGCTTTTGCCGTGCGGCGTGCCGTCTTTGTCGACGAACAGCAGGTCGATCGTGATTTGGAGTTTGACGAACACGAAAAGGAGGCATCACATTTTCTGGCAACCGACACGAACGGTCTGCCCTGTGGCGCGGCTCGCTGGCGTCTGACCGACAATGGAGTGAAACTAGAACGATTCGCAGTTCTTGCCACTCATCGCCGACAATCCATTGGCTCTGCAATGATGAAGGCTGTCCTGCAAGACATTGCTGCGAACGAGGACTCACGCAACAAACGTATCTATTTACACGCTCAAATCGACGCCATTCCGCTTTATAAAAAGTTCGGATTCTCACCCTACGGCGACGAGTTCATGGAAGCCGACATTTTGCATCAAGCGATGGAACGTTTTCCTTCCGGCGATGCGCCCTAGTCACAGCCTGACGCGTCTGTGCCCGAACAAAATTCCGAAACATTGCGCCGTTTTGCAAGCATGCCCAAACAGCCCACCGTTATAATTGCGAACAATCTGTGAATCTTTGGCCAGCTTGCGATCGGTACTCGCCATGAAAGAATCTTCGCGCCGACGTCGACTCCGATGTGATATTGAACTACTAGAGAAGCGAGAAGTACTAGCGGCTGTGCCGATCATCTCGGAATTCATGGCAAAGAACGACGGTCAACTTCGCGATGGCGACGATCGAAGTTCCGATTGGATTGAAATCTACAACGCAGGCGACCAGTCCGTAAATCTGCAAGGTTATTTCCTCAGCGACGATCCAGCCGAACCAAGGAAGTGGGCGTTTCCAGCTCGCGAGTTGGCCGCGGACAGCTACATGGTCGTCTTTGCGTCAGATCAAGATGCTGCGGACTACGTTGACGCAGACGGTTACTTGCACGCAACGTTTGCATTGAGTTCCACGGGCGAGTTCGTTGGTTTAGCGA
>JAGQPC010000560.1 GCA_020426925.1 Planctomycetales bacterium
CCCGCTGACAGCGCCGGCACTTGTGCCTGGAAGGGCGTATTCCGGTAGCAGGTTTCCCATCGCGTAGGTCAGAAAAGTCCAAACAAATGCGGCCATGAAATACCACAGCGTCACATACATGGGGCCTTTTGATTTCGAGATCGGAACCAAAAAGTTGTAAGCAACCAGTGCCAGTCCAAGCAGTGCAACAGGGTCGATCCAAAACGGCGTTTCTCCCCATTCAAGTCCTTGGGCTCCCAAGTTCATGGAGATATGGTAATCCCTGGCAAGATTCATCACCCAGTCTTGGTGTTGAAACGATGGACCAAAGATAATTCCGCCTGCAGTGGACAGAAGTATCACTTGCCACGCACCAAAGATAAAATACGACAGCTTCACGCTTGCGACTTTTTGCAACGTTAACCGCGGCACGACCCAGTGCAGCGTTCCTAGGAATGCATTCGCCAAGAAACCGTACGCTACGGCGTTCGTGTGGATCATTCGCCAGCGCCCAGCGGACAGCAGTTCGACTTTGGTAAGCGGGTTCCAATGCACAAGCTGAGCTGACATCAGCAATCCGCCCAACATCGAAATGCCCAAGAATAGCAACGCGGCAAAGAAGTACCATCGAACGAGGCGTTCCAGAACAATGTCTTCGTGTCGAGGAATCGCTGAATCGTCAAGAGTGTGGGTGTCGGTCGTCATTACGAATCCTTGCTTGTGCAAGTGGTTAGTGTGCTAATTCGGATCGTGTGTTACGAAGACTGAGTGCGAGTCTGCCGCGTGTACGGCGTGAGTGCGCCCCACGGATAAACGAGCGCCATCGTCCACGCGAAGACCAGGTGTGTGGCGGCTCCAACCCACGGAGGCAGAATCGAGGAATCGATAATCCAGTCACCGTGAAACAGCAGCGGCTGCAACCAAGCGATGGCACCGTAAAAACTGAGCAGCCACAGCCCAATTCCAATAACCGTTGCGAACATGGCTCGCTTGATCAGATCTGCATTAGGCATGAACCTGGCAAACGCCATCTGAAAGGGAATGCCCAACAACATGCCAGTTGCGATGTACAGGCAACATCCCAGCGCCAACGCCATCCCGCTGGCGAAATCGTCGGACAAAGCCTTCTCGCCGAGAGGAAAAGTCAGGTAAACCTGAATCAACCTCAACGGATGTTGACCAATAATCGCCGATCCAACCACGTTAAACAGCAGGCTGGCCATTGCTCCAACGGCACCCAACATCACCCCGGTCGTAGCGTGATAAGCGCCGTAGAAGCTTGAATCCGATGCTCGCCAAGTTTCTGGTTCTACAGAGAGTTCTCGCTCGAGTTGCTCGACTTCTTTACGAAGCGATTCGAGTCGACTTTGTTTGTCTGCATCATTCACGATTGTGTGCCTTGTCCGTATTTGAAATGTCCGTTCAGCGAAAAATTGAAGCATCCTTGCGGCGAATTCGATGAGGCGTCTGCCAGCAGAACACGAATTCGCTATGCCTCGACTCCAACCGGTTCCGGCTCTTCTACCGGTTTCTCGCTTGCTTCTCCGCTTGTGTCGCCGGATGCATCGCTGTCGGATGCATCATCGTCAGACGCTTCAGACGCATTCGAATCGGCTGACTCAGCGGAATCGGTCGTATTGTCGTCGGCAGAGGCCTGGTCATCACTTAGATCTTCAGCCTGCGTGCTCTCCTCCTCGGCCGCGGCATCTTCTGCCTCGTCTCCTGCGTCGGCCGATTCGTCTGCGTCAGGATCGCTATCCGGTTCAGCTACCGGCGCCACGACTTCTGCGGGTGGCAACGACGGAATGCCCGCAAGCGGATCGCCGCCTTCGATAATGTGCTGGACGTAATGGACTACATGCCAAATCTCGTCCGGTTTACTCGCAAAAAGCGCTTCGAACGCTGGCATTGGCGTACCGTTGATTCCGGTGTAGATCCGCCGGTAAATATCGATCGGACGTCGGCCGCCGTGCAGCAACCGAGCTGTAAGATCCGCGGCGGGAGCAGGCTCGTCCCACGCGTCATAGTTGATCTGCTCTCGCTGATCTTCAGGTAAGGCATCTTGAGCAGCCAAGAACTCCGGATTCAACCATTCCACTTGGCCTTTTCCGTCGACGCCGTGACACTTGGCACAACCTTCCTTTAGGAAAATCCGGCGGCCTTCGGTGATCGAGTCTTCGGTGTAATGAGGCTTTGCGGTCAGCGGCAGTACCACGTTATCTTCCGCGGACTCCCATCGCTCTCGAGTCAGCGCCAACGCATCAACAAACTCAAGGAAGTCGATGTTGTCGCCTTCGTCGTATTCGTCCTGGGCCATCCTCGTAACGTATTCTTCCACTTCTCCCCGCTGACTCAAGTAGATGACATAGTCGATGACATCGTTCAGGTCCGCTTCAGACATCCAGGGAAAACCGGGCATTGAGGTACCCTTGGCGCCTCGGCGAATTGTTCTGACTAAATCGTGGCGAGCCGGCTTCATACCGAACGGAGTCGAAGTGAATTTAAAAACACCTTTGCGATAGTCGCGAGGTCGAGGCCGTAAGTGCTCGCCTGCAGGCCCAGCTCCATCACCGGTGACCCCGTGGCAGCCAGCACACCTGGCGTTATAGACAGCGGCGCCTCGCTTAAGAGAGTGTTCATCGCCGATATCGATCAGGGTCCACTCTTCGCCCTCTTCCGGTTCAGGCGTTTCTGGGTCGACGGCACGCAACCTCGGGGCAACCGAAGTCCCGAACAGCCGTCGCAAACCTTCTTTAATATCGTTTTGGTGAAGTTCAGGCAGTTCTGCGACTGCAGCATTATATGAAAACTCCGCCACTGGCTGCTGCGAACACGCTGACGCGCCTAGGCAAGTCAAAGCCACAAGTGCGAACCGCACCCACGACCGATTCCAATCCAAAGCATGCAATGTTTCATCTCCGATGAAGGATTTTTGATTGGCGAGTCAAAACGCAACGTGTGCGCCACAGACTAAAAGATAAATTGATATCATCCAAGACGGCATTCTATGGATCTCGCCTGTTTTTTTCGCGTTTTGAAAAAGAACTTCAAAGCGCGCCGAACCAATCAGAGAGCCCATTGAGCGCGCCCGATTTCGCACAGCCAAGGACAGCGATTCGTTGAGTGTGCGAAAACAGATCAGCAATGATCACACAACCAAATGCTAAAGCGCACGAACAAATTCTCTTTCGCCCAATTAGTGCACGAACGAACACGATCGCGTTGCAAGGTCTGCTGTTAGCTGACAGCGGATCGCCGTGTCTAGAAACAGCTGGCGGAGAACCTAGTGCATCGCTGTTGATGAAGTGTGACGCGGTCATGACGAGGTTTAACGCGCAGGCTCTGTTGGTCGCTTGAAGAAGGCGTTCACTGTCAAAGAGAGACCAGCAGTGCTGCGCGGGATACTACGCAACTGGCGTCACAGGCGTATCTTGTCAAGCGTTTGTGGAGGCGGTTGTCGGTCAGTAATCGCGATCTCCGATCTGTTGTGGCACAACGCTTGCCTGTTGTAGCCGGTAATCGGCTGGCTGATTCACGACAAACATCCCGCCGTCGGAAGAAATGACGGTGACGGGCGAGGCCGTATTCCGCATAATGCTGGAAGACAGGTGTGCGATTCGGCGCACCAAGGAAATGTTTCGACCTTTTTGCCTGCAGTGGGATACGCCAAAAGCACCTTTGCGGCAAATCTACCGGCTGTGTTGGGGCGTTCCGCAGTGAAGATTGGAGACCTAAACAATGACAGACGACGTCGAGCGTCCTATCGATCTTTTGCTGGTCGACGATGATGACGAACTTCGAGACGACATGACTCGGTATTTTTCTCGTCGAGGGTACAACATCAGTGAGTGCGCCTGCGGCGAGCAAGCCCTGGAATTTACAGACCAGCGAGCGTTCGACGTCATCATTCTAGACATGATGATGCCCGGCATGACCGGACTAGAGTTGCTAGAAAAGCTCAAGCAACGGGGCAATGAATCTGAAGTGGTCATGCTGACCGGCCAAGGAACAATCGAAACCGCCGTCGAAGCAATGAAGCTTGGGGCAAGCGAATACCTGACCAAACCGGCAAGTCTAAAGGACCTCGATACACTCGTCCGCAAAGGGATTAAATCGCGTTTCTTGCGGAAAGAAAACGATCAGCTAAAGGCAGTGATCAAACAAGCGACTCCAGAGCCTCAGGGCATGATCGGCGAGTCGCCAAAAATGAAAGAAGTGTTTAGGCTGATCGAACGGACTGCCGACTCGCGAAATCCGATTCTCATTCAAGGCGAAAGTGGAACCGGTAAAGAATTAGTCGCGCGAGCCATTCACAAAGCGAGCCCGCTGTCTGACAAACCACTGGTCGTCATTAACTGCGCGGCGCTGCCTGAAACGCTTTTGGAGAGCGAACTTTTCGGTCACGAGAAAGGTGCGTTCACGGGTGCAGTCAGTTCAAAGCCTGGCTTATTTGAAGTGGCGGACGGAGGCACTCTGTTTATCGACGAGTTCGGCGAGCTTGCCGGGCCGCTGCAAGCCAAAATGCTTCGAGTCCTGGAAGACGGTTCGCTGCGGCGAGTCGGCTCTGTGAAAGAACGGCGCGTTCAAGTTCGAATCATCGCTGCCACCAATCGCGACATGGAAAAAGAGGTCAGCGAGGGCCGGTTTCGCGAAGACCTCTATTACCGCATCAACGTGCTGACTATCCATCTTCCACCTCTCCGCGAACGGGCCGGCGACATTCCTCTACTGGTCGAGCGGTTGATTGGTCCTGAATGGACTATTGAACCAGACGTGATCCCGTTGCTTGAGCGATACGGCTGGCCGGGAAACGTTCGGCAACTGATCAACGCATTAGAACGAGCAAAGATTCTTGCGTCCGATGAAACGATCAGGCTGGCTAACCTGCCACCAGAAATCGTGCGTTCGGCCGAATCGGCATCGGCGCCCGCCCCTGGCACATCGTGCGATTTGGACACGCTGAACAAGCTGCACGTCGAGGAAATATATCGCCGCCACAACGGAAACAAAGCACGAACCGCGCGAGCGCTGGGAATTGGCCGCCGCAGTCTCTATCGGCTACTCGAAAAGTACGAGATCGGGCCACCACAAGAAACGGCCAATGAATAACGCGAACGATCTAACGCTTGACATCTTGGTAATTGAAGACGACGAGGACTCTCGGGAAAGCCTGAAAGACATTCTTGAGCTAGTTGGGCATCGGGTTACATTGGCGCCTAGCGGAACGGCTGCATTCGAACTCGCAGTGCTGCCACTGGTCGACGTCGTCATCATGGACCGTCAGCTGCCGGATGGAGTGGCAGAGGAACTGGTTCCGGATTTAGTAGATCGCGCGCCGCAAGCGGACGTCGTCATCGTCACGGGATACGCAGATTTGGACAGCACGATTGCTGCGTTTCGCGTCGGCGTATCGGACTATATTATCAAGCCGATCAACCCGGATTCGCTCTTAAGCCGACTTGAGCGATTGGCCGAACATCGCCAAACCGAATACGAGCTGCGCGCAGAGCGACAGTTCGCCACAACCGTTTTGGAAACGGCCGAAGCAATCGTTTTAGTGCTGGACTGTGAAGGGCGCATCCGCCGATTCAATCGCTACTTCGCCGACCTGGTCGGGTACACACTCGATGAAGTTGCTGGAATGGATTGGTTCGACCATTTTATACCGCATGACGAACAGGACCGCATCAGAGACGTGTTCAAGCGAACGCTTGCCGAAAATCGCACGTCGGGTGTCATCAATCCCGTGTGTCAAAAGTCCGGCTCAACGCGAGATATCCGCTGGTCAAATACTACTCTGAAAGCCGAGGGGCAAACCATTGGCGTTCTCGCAGTTGGCCAAGATGTAACGGACTTGCTGGAAACGCAAAGAAAACTACTGCAATCCGAACGCCTGGCGGCAATCGGGCAGACGATGACCGGCCTTGCGCACGAAAGCCGAAATGCTCTGCAGCGTCTGCAGAACGGAGTCGACTTGCTGCGTGACGACATTGGCGACAATTCAATGGCGATGGTGGATATCGACAAGATCGAACGCGCGGCCACCGACCTTCGAGACCTTCTAGAAGAAGTGCGAGAATACGCAGCGCCAATTCAGCTGGACCTTCGCCGCACACGTCCTTCTGACATCTGGCATAAAGCGTGGCATGATGTCGAAGGGCGTCGTCAAGGACGCGAAGTAAGATTGGTTGAATCGGACACTACCACCAGCCCAATTAAGCTAGACGAACGACGCATGCGTCAGGTCTTTGTCAACCTGCTGGAAAACGCCTTGGACGCGTCTAGTGATCCCGTGACAATTAGGATCGCCGCAGTTGAAGAAGGTGAAGAGGTTGTCATTCACTTCGAGGACAGCGGTCCGGGCATTCCGCCGGAAATCATTCCGCGGGTGTTCGAAGCTTTTTTTACGACCAAATCATCTGGCACAGGACTTGGCCTCGCCATCGTTTTTCGAATCATCGAAGCCCACGGTGGAAAACCCATGGTAGGAAACACTGGTAGCGGAACACGCTTTGAGTTCCGCTTGCCCCGACGATCGGATTCACAGGGGCCCGCGTAAGATGTTCGCTTGCAAATGGCCAGCGGATCACGGGCTTGCTGCAACATCGTCGGCGGTCAAATAAGGACGTATCGCCTCCAATCGCTTCGAGCCGATGCCTGGAACTCGAACCAGTTGGTCGACCGATTCGAAAGCACCGTGCTCTTCGCGATACTCGACAATCCGCCGAGCGTATGTTTCGCTGATGCCGGGCAGCACCGTAAGCTCGGGCCAGTCGGCCGAGTTGATATTTACGATGTATTGATAGTCGACCGGTTCGGCTTGATCGATTTCTATCAGCGCGGGATGGACAAAATGAGACACTCCCAGTTTCGTGACGATCACGAGCAGCATGATCGTCACGCAAATCGCCCACAGGATCTGCTTGGGCGTTTGATACCAAGGAAAAGCTTCGTTCGCGGACTCAGCACCGGCATCTCCGCGAGCCATTGATCGATTGTTCGATGCGACGTCTGTGCGGTGGTGTCTTTCCGTTGGAGCCATGTCCGCGAGACGCAATGCCTGTTTGCGTAAACCGTGTGGCGTCGCCTAATCGTCGCCCATTCCGCCGATTAGCTGGATGAACTTCTTGTTCGAATCGAACTTGCTCAGCTGACGAGTCAACTGCTCCATCGCGTCGATGTGATGCATGGTCGTTAACGTTCGACGCAGCATTGTCACCGCGTGAAGCGTTTCTTTGTCGTGCAGCAGTTCTTCGCGGCGAGTTCCCGATTGAGAAATATCAATCGCCGGCCAGATCCTGCGATCAGCAAGCTTGCGATCCAGAACCAGCTCCATGTTACCAGTGCCCTTGAACTCTTGGAAAATAAGTTCGTCCATGCGGCTGCCTGTGTCGATCAGAGCCGTGCCGACAATCGTTAGCGAACCACCTTCTTCGAATACTCGAGCCGTAGCGAACAGCTTCTTCGGGATGTCCATCGCCTTGATGTCAACACCACCGGACATCGTTCGCCCTGTGTTGCCAACCCACTTGTTGAAGGCTCGAGCCAATCGCGTAATCGAGTCCATCAGCAGGAACACGTCCTGACCCATCTCGGCAAGACGCCTGCAACGTTCGATGACCAACTGAGAAAGCCGAACATGACTTTCGACATCTTGATCCAAGCTACTGGCAATCACTTCGCCGTTTACATTTCGACGCATGTCGGTCACTTCTTCCGGACGTTCGTCGATCAGCAAAACGATCAATTTGACACCCGGGTAGTTTTCCGAAACTCCATGAGCGATATGCTGCATTAACATCGTCTTGCCGGTTCGCGGCGGAGCGACGATCAGGGCTCGCTGGCCTTTTCCAAGCGGCGTCAACAGGTCGAGCACACGAGTGCTAAGCGGTTCCGGACCAGTTTCCAATCGAAGCCAGCTTTCTGGGTTGATTGGCGTCAATTCGTCAAACGATTTGACCTCGGAATACTCTTCCGGAGGCATGCCATCGACCGATTTGATTTCACGAAGCCGAGGCCCCTGCTGTTTGCGAGCAGGCTGAACCATTCCGGTGATCATCAGGCCTTCGCGGAGACCGTATTTCTCGATCATCGTGCCCGGCACAAACGGATCGGAACGTACACGATCGTAATTGTTTTTTGCGCTGCGCAAAAAGCCATATCCGTTCGGATGAAGCTCCAGCATGCCGCTGCCTTCGAGCAACTCACCCTCTTCGCCTTCCATGACTTCGACATCGGTAGCGGGTGCAGGCTTGACGGAAGAGTCGTTCGGGCGTCTTCGCCGACGAGTTCGATTTCCTCCTCCTCCTCCTCCTCCTTGGCGGTTTCCACCACCACCGCCACCACCACTTCGTGAACCTCGACTCTTGCGTTTCTTCCCCATATCCTCACCCGGAAAGTGGACCACAAAGGACAAGCGCACTGTGCGCACATGACCATCGAATAAATTGGAAACTCGCGCAACAGTTTGCGCTAAATAAAGTCGCCTGAGCGACTGGCTGGCAATATCCAAGAGTTGATGCCTGCCAAGTCTTCATACCTAAGACGGCACATCACACCGAACGAAGACCTGACACGAAACTAAATCCTACGCGAGGGCTGGTCGCCCCAAAAACTCCACGGTGGGTGCCATCCAAGGCTGTGTCACAAAGGAAAATTTACTGCCAAATCGGAATGCCATCCAAATCGCACGAGGAACGCTTGATCTGGAATTACTCTGAGTATCCCAAGCAACACTGGCTCGGGCAGACGCCTACCAACCCAACAACAAGCTTGCAACCCAACAAACTAGGTTGTGATGCTGCGGGAGGTCCAAGAGAGGACAGACGCCAGTTAGGCAGAAATCCCTTAACTACGGGCATGTTACTCTTACAACCGCAGGTGTCAAGCTATCATTGGCCGAACTTTGAAACTTTCTATTCAATAGTTGCCAGGAATCCGAATGTACAGCTTGCCAGGCCAAAACGGTCAACTGCCACCACTGGAATGCCGTTTCAGCGTCGAAATGGCACGGCAACGCCCTAGATCGGGCGTATCGTGTCGCCTCGAATCCTCGCTAGCGACGCCGTCAGACTCGAAATTGTCAACAAAATCGTTTCATATTGCCTAGTCGGTGGCCCGATACGATTCTTGCGCGATGCTATTTTGAAAATCCCGTTTAAAGGCCAACACGATGCGTGCGGCAACACTTTTCGCCTTGGTAACTTCGCTGATTCTGATCCAATCCACGGCCAGCTTTGCACAAAGCCAGGCCGACATCGTCCCGTGGCAAACCGATCTCAACAAAGCGATGCAAATTGCGAAAGAACAAAACAAGCCCTTGTTGCTTCACTTTTGGTCCCCCACATGCCAGCCATGCCTAAAACTGGACCGTAATGTTTTCAGCCAGCAAAGCGTTGCCGGTGTCCTGTCAGACTTTTTTGTGCCCGTGAAAATCAACGGAGCAGCGCAGCCCGCAATCCGTGCACATTACAAGGTCGAAGCGTACCCAACGGACGTTGTCGTTCTGCCAAACAATGAAGTCGTGGAACCAGGAATGGTGACCCCACAGAACCCACAGCAATACATCAGCCGGCTGACAGCTATCGCGTTCCGAACGGGAATGCCTGCTCGCAACGATCGCCCTGCAAGTCAGAATGCTCGAGAACGCTATCCAGAAAACGATCGATTTGCGGCGGCAGATCAATATCAAACTCAGGATTACACCACGCCACAAATTCAGGCCTCCAGTGGTGGTCGATATGAATCGGCAAACGACTTTGCCGCGAACGCTGCGCACTCATTGCCAGACGACCGCTTCGAGCAATACCGCAATAACTTTGGAAGATACGCTGACACCGTCCAGCCACGGAATGACCTAGCTGAGTCCAGCCCCCAACAGAGTGGCGGCCAACAGTACGTTCAAAATCCATACGCGAGTGGTTCAGTTGCAAATGGAAGTGCTCATGCGGGCGGACGTTGGGTTTACAACAACACCGTGACTCCACCGGCAACAGAACGACACCAGCAGACAAACAGTCAAAATCGCTCAGCAAGCACCGATCGGCAGTTCGCTCCGACTCCTGACCAACAGTCGGAACTCTCGTGCCTGGAAAACTACTGTCCAGTGACGCTGATTGAACGCAATAGCTGGAAGAAGGGCGACAAGCAATTTGGTGTCATCCATCGAGGACGCTTGTACCACTTCGCTGGCGAAGCGGAAAAACGGATCTTCCTCAACAACCCGGATCAATACAGCCCGTTTCTTGGAGGCATTGATCCCGTAGAACACGCAGACAGCGGCCGAGTCGAAGAAGGTCGTAGAGAGTTTGGTGAAGTCTACGAAGGGCAGATATACTTCTTTGCGAACGAAGCTAATCTATTGAAGTTCGAGCGAGAAGTGAAAGCTACGAACTCTAGCAGCTACGTGACGCGGATTTTGCAGGCCATGCAAGCTTCGCCTGATCGAGCGGTTCGCCGCTAACGCAGTTTGGTTTGGCAGCACCACTTTCTAACAAAGATTGGCTGCAACTCGTTAGTA
>JAGQPC010000561.1 GCA_020426925.1 Planctomycetales bacterium
GCTTGAAGCCTAACTCAGCGGCTGCGACCGACATCATTTCCCCCGGATTGAGCGTTCCCGCGCCTAACGCGTGCATCGACTCCGTTTCGCCTCGATTGACGACGGCAATATTGCTCAGGTCGATGGGGTCACTACCCTTGTTCACGATCTCTACAAAGAAGTCGTCGCCCGCGGTTCCTACTTCATTCAGCATCAGCGGAATCTCGGTAACCGGTGTTAATTCGGCGCCGCTCACGATCAGAGGCGAAAACAGAGAATCGTTGCCCGTCACAGTTTGATTCATGCCGTGGATCGCCAACAGGTTTTGCCCCGGTTTGAGCAAGTTTACGTGTTCGTCCAGTGAGAAGTTTTCGTAGGAAACAGCATTGCGGTCGCTATTAGATGCTGTTGCTTCCGAATTCCACGCTGCGTTATCCGGAGCGTTGACGCGCACGATTTCAGTGCCGTTGAGGTAAGCAATGAACCCGTCTTCGTAGCGCATTTGCAAAATGAGAGTGTCCGATTGCAGATCGGCCGGCATTTCAAACGGCATGCGAATATAGACGGACGCGTTGACGTCCTCGAATGGATGGGGGGTCTGTCCATTCGGCGGAGCATCCAAATCAAGACCCAGGAACGGATCGTAGGTTGGGCGGCTACTGCTTTCGTGCCCAACTCCGGGCGTCCCAGTAAGCCAGCTCGCGTCGTCGAAGCCAGCTTGAGTCCAATCGAGCCCCCACGAACCATCGGTCGGAACAGCTGCTTTCAGCGGAGTGTCTTCGGAAGTGATATTCGTGAACAACATCGTTCCAGGCTTGATGAAGTTGTCCAAACCTGGCGTGCCCCCCAGCCGCTGGCTAAACGTCCAACTCGCCGCAATGTGGCTGCCCGACATCTGGTCCTGCTTTGCCAGAGAGACACCGCCTCCATCAGGAGCGGTTGGCCAATCGCCGCTGTCGCCGTAATCGACCGAATTCATCAGGCGGGCGTCGTTGTTGTAGAGTCGAATCTCTTCGCCGCCGTTGCTCAGCCTACCTTCCCAAGGTCCGAGTGCCGATGCGAACGCAGGATCTCCGCTTAACGCTTCTGGATCAGCCGCGACAAGCAAGTGGCCTCGGCCCGGAACTACCGTCTCGTCGGGGAACTGGTAACGGATCGCTCCGTCCAGAATCCATTCAGAAATGTCCATATCGGCGTTGAGTTGGTTGTAAAGTTCGATCCATTCGACTCCATTTTCCTCCATGGGGTTGTACATGATCTCGTTGAAGACAACCGTGCTGTCGAGCACTAATCGGGGTTCGAGATTTTCGGCTGAAAACGAGCGTTTTTTGTGATTTCGCAGTCGTAAGAATGGCTTTTTTGAGTTCATGTCATACCTTGCGTTTGGCCAAGAGTTATCTTTCCGTTCGCATAAACTACATCAACAGCGCAGCCAAATACAGACAATAATCCAGGTGTAAGCCAAGTTAATCGTGTTCTCATCAAGAACCGTAGATCTCCAGTGTTCGCGAATTCGCTCTGACGTCACGACTCGGTCGCTCGATCGAGGACCAAAAAAATAGGTCTAACGGCCGCAGGTGGCTTGATGTGGTCACCCCGAGATTGAGCTAAGATATCGGCGATTCAACATGTCGAACGCGGATTCGACGTTGTACTTTCTGATCACAGGAATAGGGTTACGTTATGGCTTTCGTACGCAAAACATCGTTGCTGAGTATTGTGCTTGTCGTAGTTTGCGCTCAAGTCGCTTCGGCGCAGCGAGGCGGCGGAGGGCGGCGCGGCATGTTCAGCGCCAGTCGAACTCAGTTGGTTGCAAATGAAAAAGTGCAAGCCGAACTGAAAATAAACGACGAACAAAAGGCGCTTGTTGAAGAGGTTAACGAAAAACTGAGAGAGGAGCGGCGCAGCTTGTTTCAAGGTGGTGGCGACCGCGCCGAGATGCGAGAAAAAATGGCCAAGATGAATGACGAAGCGGCCGAAAAAATCATCGCCAAACTGGATGACAACCAAAAGAAACGATTGACTGAAATCTACATTCAAGTCGCCGACGGCAACGCGTTGCTCGACAAAGCTGTTGCAAAGGAGCTAAATGTTGACGAAGAGCAACAAAAAAAGCTTGAAGACGCCAGCGAAAAGAACCGCGAAGAGATGACGGCTGCGTTCCAAGATTTCCGCGACATGTCGGCTGAAGAACGACAAGAAACGAGCACGAAACTCCGCAGGGAAAGTAACGAGCGACTGCTAGCCGTTCTGACCGCTGAACAAAAGGAACAGTTTGGCAAGTTGAAAGGTGAAAAGTTCGAGATCGACGTGACCGAGCTATTCGGTCGACGTGGTGGTCGTGGCGGCCAAGGCGGCGGAAACCGTGGTGATCGACGACCTGAATAAGAAGTTGGTCGGTTGATTCGAATCAAATCAGTGAGGGCAGGCTTGGCTTGCCCTCATTTCGTAAATGCAGCGAAACGCGGAGCCGTAGGAAGTCGACCCCAAATCTGACCGGCCGCAGCGTCCCTCTAACTCCTCAGTGAACCACAATGAAGCGACACGCCCACATCATTCTCATCTTTTTCGTTTCCACCGTCGCGATACCAAACGTAAATGTCCGCGGCAAAGATTGGCCACAGTTTCGCGGGCCGGGTGGTCTGGGAGTTTCCGATGAAACCGGGCTGCCGTTGAACTGGAGCGACGAAGAAAACATCGCTTGGCGACGAGAACTGCCGGGCTTTGGTTCTTCGAGTCCGATTACGTTGGGCGATAGAATCTACGTGACTTGTTACAGCGGCTACGGAACCGGCGACGAATCTCAGAAAATGGAAGATTTGAGACTGCACCTTGTTTGCCTGAATCGAGCCGATGGTGCGGTCGAATGGAACCAAGTAATCCAACCGGATCTTCCCGAATCGGAGCGAGTCCGTGATCACGGCTACGCCGGACCGACGCCAGCCACCGACGGAAAGTTTCTCTACGTATTCTTTGGGAAAACCGGTGTTTTCAAATTTGACTTGAAGGGCAATAAGATCTGGCAATCCAGTGTGGGCTCGAAAACCCACGGTTGGGGATGCGGCACCTCTCCAGTGCTGTTTGAGAATCTCGTCATCGTAAACGCGAGCGTCGAAAGTGGGTCGCTCGTTGCGCTCGATCAGGAAACTGGCGATCACGTGTGGCGAGTTGGAGGAATGAAGGAATCTTGGAACACGCCACATTTAGTTAAACTTGCCAACGGCGATCAAGAACTGGTCGTCAGTGTCATGGACAAGATATTAGGCGTTGATCCGAAGACTGGTGATGAGCTGTGGCATTGCGAAGGCATTCACGATTACGTGTGCCCGAGCGTGATTTCTCACGGAGGGATCGCGTACGTGATTGGTGGGCGTCGCTCGATGGCAATTGCCGTTCGAGCCGGCGGTCGAGGCGACGTGACCGAATCGCATAAGCTTTGGGAAGCCAAGGCGGGTGCGAACGTGTCCTCGCCAATCATTCACGACGGGCACATGTATTGGGTCAGCGATCGCAACAATATCGCGTACTGCCTGCGACTCAGTGACGGCGAAGTGCTCTATTCGGAACGATTTCCCGATCAGCCCTATGCGTCGGCGACGTTCGGCGACGGGAAAATCTACGTTGTCACTCGATACAGCGGAACGTACGTGTTGTCTGCGAAGCCCGAATTTGAACAACTCGCGCACAACAGACTTGGTGACCGCAGCACATTCAACGCGAGTCCCGCAATCTCAAATGGGCAACTGCTCTTGCGAAGTGACCGCTATCTATATTGCATCGGCAAAAAGTAGTTCGACGTTGAAAACTCAAAAGGGTTTGCTCACAGTCCAGTTGCTATGCGAACTGGTGCATCTACGAAGCGACATTCGAGGCTGACCTGGTTTCTTGCCGTTGTGTCAGCGATCGCATGAACGCCGCTGATCGGATTCAAAATGGCTGCGTCTGCGACCAAAGTTCCAGACTGGGATGTCTATCCCGGCAAGCATTGAAAGCACAAAACATCAGCGGAGGCTGGCATTGCAGACGTGAAGGCATGGGACACCGACTACTAACCACAGATGCCAGGCTATGGCGACTTCCTAGGTCCATACGAGGTGCACAGTGGGTTGTGATCAGCGCCCACGACCTGGCTCGCTGGGGGACTGCTGCTCACCTTCATTCACCGCCACAGGGTCGCGATTTATCCGTGCAACCGGTGCTTCCGGAACAGCTTAACACGACTCTGACGGTTGCCAGGCCGAATGTGGACCGAACATGCACGTCGTGACGAAGTCACTGCAAATAACGATCGTGCTTCGTGTGCTGAAGGGAATGAAAAGGCATGTTCCGACCGCCAACCCGCCTACTGTTGGTTCTGATAGTGCTCAACTTGCAGACCGGCTGCAGAACCGCGGCCACAGGCACTCGAGAAATCGTGTCAGCCGTAAGACCTGCCGCGCCGACTCTTGCCGCGACAGTCAAGCCTGAGAATCACCCTCCGGAACCGACGATTCAACTCGTGTCTGCAGTCCAAGAAGCTGCCGACGATGATCCAGTGCCGCCGCCAGCGGTCGAATCTGGCGAGTATCTTGCGTTGATGCAAGCCATCGACTTAGCGTTCGACGCTAACCCCGATCTGGTTTCGGCGTCGGAACAACTCGCGATTGCGGACGCCACACTTGGCCGAGCACGCGCCGAGTTTTACCCAAAGCTCGGAGTTTCGGAACAGTA